>CACNAI010000001.1 GCA_902618335.1 uncultured Prochlorococcus sp.
ATTGTGTCAAGCAACTTATTAGGAATTGGATCATCAATACTTAAAACCATAACAGCTTCTCCTCTAACAATTTTGCGCCCGACTTGCATTGAGGCAATATTTACATTGTTGCTGCCCAATAAAGAACCAAGTTTGCCTATAATGCCAGGCATATCTCTGTGCCTAGTAACCAACATGTATCTACTTGGCGATACATTAACAGGATATTGATCAATACTAATAATTCTTAATTCCCCATCAGCAAAAATGCTTCCTGCTACGCTATGGTCGCCATTATCTCCATAAGTGGTTAATTGAAGCGATCCACTAGCAAATTCAGGTCTTGCCTCATCTTTACTCTCAACTACTGAAATACCTCTTGAATCTGCTTCTAGAGAAGCATTTACATAATTGATCCTATCACCCAAAGCTTTACTTAGGAGACCTTTTAGACTAGCTATTATTAATGGCTGGGAAGGATGTTGAACGAATTCACCTTGAAGCTTTACTTCCAGTTTCTGTATCTGTCCACCTGAGAGCTGGCTTATAAGCAGACCCATTGTTTCAGCTAACTGCAAATGAGGTTTTAGACTATCCATAATATCAGGGCTCAACCCTGGTATATTCACTGCAGTTCTAGCAGATAAACCAAGCAAGACATCTCTGATTTGTTCCGCAACATCAACAGCTACATTTTCTTGAGCTTCCCGAGTAGATGCTCCTAAGTGAGGGGTAAGAATAAGATTTTTTTCAACTTTCAAAAGTGGTGAATTAGATTCCAAAGGTTCTTTAGAAAATACATCTATTGCAGCCCCTCCAATCAGTGATTTATTTAAAGCTTCCACTAATGCTTCTTCATCAATTAATCCTCCTCGAGCACAATTAATTAATTTTGCGCTACTTTTCATACTTTTAAGCACCTCCATATTTACTAAATTCTCTGTCTCTGGCGTGCGAGGCAAATGCAAAGTTACATAATCTGATTGTTGGAATAAATCTTCTAGTTCAGAAAGTTTAACTTGTATTTGTTGAGCTCTTTCAGTTGAAACAAAGGGATCATATCCGTATACTTCCATTCCTAATGCATTAGCAACTTTCGCTACATGAGCACCAATCTTCCCTAAACCTACTACACCTAATTTTTTCTTATAAAGCTCATTCCCAACAAATTTCTTTCTTTCCCATTTACCAGACAAAGTACTACTATTGGCAATTGGAATATGCCTAGATAAGGCCAACATCATAGCTATAGTATGTTCAGCAGCAGCTATTGTGTTACCCCCTGGAGAATTAACAACAAGAACTCCTTTTTGTGTGGCAGCCTTAACATCTACATTATCGACTCCAACTCCGGCTCTTCCAATAATTCTCAGTTTACTCGAAGAGTTAATAATCTCTTCAGTCACTTGAGTACCAGAACGAATCATTAAAGCATCATAATCTTTAATAATGGAAGCTAACTCAGATTCTGAGATTCCTATTTTCTGATCAACCTGAGCAACTTTTGAAAGAATATCGATTCCTGTTTGATCAATTGGATCTGTAATGAGAACTTTTGTCATTTAAGATTGGTTCTTTAATCTTTTACTTTAACTTAATCTATAGTGTATGTATCTTATTTTATTAATTTGAATAACACACAAACATTTGAGGATTGAAATTTGACTAAAAGTATTGTGATATTTGAAGACATTCATAAATGTATCCAGCTATTTGATGTTTTCAAAGAAAAATCAGTAATGCTCTCTGAAGCTATTTTGATCCCACCAATAAGTGAGAAAATATCATCAGACGAAACAGAATTGCTCAATGCGAAAGCAAATATCTTATTCAAATCTCAAAATTTTGAAGATATAAGAATCTTAAATCCTAAACTTGATAGAGAGATCAGACAAAAAGATATGAGTAGATGGCTAATGCCATTTGGGTTTATAGCTGGAATAGCTTTTTCTAATATGACAAATTTATCTACCTTCAGCTTTCTTGGTTTAAATAACATAGGGGAATCATTAATTGGAGGTCTTTTAGGAGCGGGTTCAGGATATTTAGGAAGCATTGTTTCTTCTGCAAGTATCAACATTAATAGAAATAAAGAGTTAAGATCAATCATTAATTTTAATAAAGAGGGTAAATGGCTTGTTCTACTTGAAAATCAAATTGGAGCTGAATTACCATGGGCTTTGATAAAACAATCAGAAGCAAAAGATATAATTTTTTTAGAAGGCTAAATGATTGACTTAAAAGAGATCTTAATAAATTCAAACTACAAAAAAGAAACTGAGGAATTAATAAATATTGCTAACTTAGCTTACAAACACTGGGAAACTTACTGGACTGGATTTAATTCAACTTATGTTTGCGAAGAGATATTAAAAGATTTTGAAAATTTAAATGATTTCAAATTTTTTATTTATGGAGGATTCTCCTCTTCTCAAAGATCTAGGATAGCTTGCTTTAGAGGAGATAATATTCCTGAAGAGGATGCGCTAAAAAGTAATTTTCCAGCTCAAGGAATAAAAATTAATGGAAATTTTTTATTTGATAATGCTACACAAGACGACTTTAGATCCCTCTTAATTGAAAATGGGGTTAATCAAATAAAAGTTGGAGATATATGGACTATTGGCGATAGAGGAGCACAAGGGATAATTGATAATTCAAATATTAAACATCTAGATGAAAAGATTTTTTATTTAAGAGACGTAAAAGTAAAAGTTAATATAGTAGGTATAGATGAATTACAAATACCTTCTGGAAGATCAAAAAAACTTGTCAATACAGTAGAAGCTTCAACAAGATTAGATGCTATAGCTTCAGCTGGCTTTAGGGTATCACGAACCAAAATCATTGAAAGGATAGAAAATGGAATGCTCAGATTAAATGGAAGCAAAGTCAATAAGCCAACAATTAATCTAAAAATTGGCGACAAACTAGAACTTGAAAATAAAGGATTTATCGAAATTCTAAATTTAGAAATAACCAAAAGAGAACGATGGAAAGTTAAATTACTTAGAAAATGAAACGCAACCTGCTATTTTCTTATAAGGGGGATTAAAAATTCCTCAATTGGGGCGATTAGCTCAGTGGTAGAGCACTACCTCGACACGGTAGTGGCCACTGGTTCGAATCCAGTATCGCCCATTAAAACTTTTGACGACCTAAGTTATATCCACAGAAAATAATTTCATTTTTTAGATTATTAAAAAAGATGAAACTTAATCAAATAATTAATCTACATAAAGGGCTCACTGCATTTGTAGTGATAGGTCTTATGATTTTTTTTAATAATTTTACGATCGCTCCTTACGTTTATTTAGCTCTCCATGGTACTTATGGATTACTTTGGCTTCTAAAAGAAAAGATATTCCCAGATCCTTATTTTAAAGAAAAAATCAATTTTTTAACATCAGTTACCGGTTTTATTTTCCTTGGAAGTTACTGGGTAGCTCCTTACATTCTTATCTCATCTCAGAAATCTGTTCCAAATATCGTAATAGCTGCATCTGTATCCATAAATATAATTGGTGTGTTTCTACACTTTGCTAGTGATGCCCAAAAATATTTTTCTCTTAAATTAAAAAAAGATTTAATTAAAGAAGGATTTTTCAAAAATATAAGGAATACAAATTATCTAGGAGAAATACTAATTTATCTATCATTCGCCATACTTTCAATGAGTTTCATACCATTAGTAATTCTTGCAATATTTTTCTCTATAGTTTTTCTACCAAGAATGATAAAAAAAGATAAATCGCTCTCAAAATATGATTCATTCGAAGAATACAAAAAGAAAAGTGGTCTTATATTGCCTAAATTAAATGCCTGATAACAACTTACCCAGTTGGAGGCAAGATTTAAAATCTTCTAGAAAAAAAGAGGGCAAATCACCCTCTAATAGATGGATACAGCTTGCAACAGTCAGCGAAGAAAATAAGCCAAGATTAAGAACAGTTGTTTTCAGAGGATGGCATAAAGATAGTTCAATGATTATTTTTACAGATAGAAGAAGTGAAAAAATTGGGCATTTAAAATCCAACCCTAATGCAGAAATATTATGGTTCTTTTTGAAAACCAAATCACAATATAGATTCAAAGGAAAAATACATGAATTAAGTAATAACAAAAATTATTGGAATTTATTATCAGAAAAATCAAAATCTTCTTGGTTTTGGGGATCTCCTGGAGAGAAAGTAAACCCAAAAGTCCAATCAGCTTATGAAATATTATCTAATCTTCCCAAATCAGAAAATTTTGTAGTTCTAAATTTTGAAATCGATTCCGTAGATCTTCTTAAATTAGAACAACCTGTTCATAAAAGATATCTTTGGGAAAAGAGTAAGAAATGGGAAAAAGTTGAAATTAATCCTTAAATATTTCTAAATTGTATATTTAGGTTGAAAAACATATAGTGATCAGTCAGTTTTAAAAAAGAAATATTATTCATATGAATTTCTCAGAAATTCCAGAAAACCCTTTTATTTTTTTATCTTGGGTGACTGCTTTAGGGCTGTTTATAAGTCTTTCTGAAGCAACAATTAAGATAAAACTAGAAAAGAGAAACAGTTATAGAAAAAGATTAGAACTAATCAATAACCTTTATCCTAAAAAGTTAGCTTGAAGTATCTGAAAGTATGTTCGCTTGCAGAAATTGAAATAAGCCACCTCTACTTGTTTCTTCTTTAACTTCTACTTCCTTAGAATTTTTTGATTTTGATGAAGAAATGATTTCCTCTTCATCTTCGGATTTCAAAATTCTGATAATGACTTCATCTAAGGAAAAATTACCAGGCCCTGTTAATGCAATTGAAGTTGCTGAAGCGAAATACAAAAGTAAAAGCTCTAGTAAGAAGATATTAAAACCTGAAGTAACAAGTGCATGATATATGGCGACAGAAATTGTTCCCACAATTGCCAAAGCCCCAAATCTTGTAGCTAAGCCGATAATTAGTAGCCAACTACCACCTATTTCAGAGAATGCAGCTATGTATGATAAAAATATTGGGAAAGGAAGATGTAAAGGTCTGACAAAAGCATCAGCGAAATTTTCTATATTTGCTAATTTCTCATAACCGTGATGAATAAGAACAGTTCCAGTTATAACTCTAAGAATTAATAAAGCAGTATCTTTGCTAAACGACTTGGTAAGAATTGTTGAAAGCACAATAAAAAAATTATCCTTAAGTAAAAATAACTAGTCACAGTATCCATCGTGGATTAAACCGCAAAAGTCGTACCTAATTAAGTATTTATACTTAGTACTCTAATGAAATGTTTTTCTGATTAGGAATTCAACTAAGTTAAAAATTATTTTTTGAATAATTTTCTAATATTCTCTGATTGATTTTCGGAATATTTTCTTTAAATTTGAAAAATCCTTTTTTGGCGAATTTCCAAGCAAATAAATCTTCATCTCTAACAAGGTTAAAAATTTTTTTATGGTGTAAATTTTTAAACTTAGTTATGAAATCATAATTTTCTCCCACTCCAGGATAAATAATGTCTATTTCGTTGGTATTTTTAAAAGTATTTTCCAGTGAATTTGGAGAAATCTGTTCAACATTATCAAAATCCTCTACAAATTCAGAGACCAAATCTTGTTTAAATTTCAAAACAGATTCAGACAATTTAATTTGTCTTTGTTCATTTTTTAAAAGGATAATAAATACTTTTTTATAGCTTGAAAGTAAATTTTTAAGGGTTGCAAGGTGCAGATCATTTTCAAACATAATCAGATTATCTGATTTAGGGTACATATCATTTTTATAAATCTCATCTTCTAATGGTATTTGATTAGATTCTTCAAGAAAAATTTGTTTATTACTGATTTTTTCTGAATTAAATCTATTGTTTGAAAATTTCCTGAGGTTTGATGATGAAAAAAGATATTGTTTTCCCTTCGTTTGCAATCCTCCAACCCATCTCCAGCTAAGGAGATTAGATGCAGCATCACCATCAAAAAGATATTTAAAGAAAAACTTTGCTCCCAATTGCCATGGAAGGCCTAAATTAAATATCCAAGTACTCGCAAACCACATTCTTGTATGGTTATGCAAATAGTTGTAGTGCTTTAATTCATGTACCCAAGAATTAAAAAAATCTAATTCTGTATTTCCATTTATTGCACGTTCATATAGCTCATAATCAAAATCGAGATTGTTTTCTGAAATAAAATTTCTCCAAACTTTAGGTCTATTTTCCATCCACCCTTTCCAGTAAACTCTCCAAAATATTTCTTCAACAAATTTAGTTGAATTTTTGATTTTGTACTTACTTTTAATATCATGAATCAGATCATATTCCGATAAAATTCTATGAGTAATGAAAGGCGATAATTTTGAAACTGAACTTTCGTTATTTGGCCCAAAATCAAAATTTCTTAATTTTGCATAATCATTAATTTTGTATTTCGCAAAATTTTCCCAGGTATTTTGAGCTTTTAATAAAAATGACATTTTCTGATAACTTTAAAAAATTTTTTTTTGTATTGATGGAAATTTCAAAAATTTGCCTTCAAATTAATCCTTAAAATTTTCTATTTCACTTTTAAGTAAATATGTTTGATTGAAGTATTTAATTTAAACTCCTAATCGGAACATTTTATACTCTTAAATCACTCTCTGCGTAGGAGGATATTTAGTGGTCAATTACTTTTGAAATCTAATTTTAATTTTCAAACCTTTATTAAAATTATTTTTTCTAAGAGGTTTTTAAATATTTATCAAAATTATTATGAATAATTTAATAGTGAGAGATGTTAAGTATCTTGATGAACAATACAGAATAGGTGAAGGCATAATTTCGGATGGCGCATTTAAGCAACTTGAAAAGCTCTTTATTCCTGTTAATTCAGAGCCTGACTACTTTAATCAAAAAAATAATAAACATTTGCCAAAATTAGCTAAAGAAAACTATAAAGAATTTTTGAAAAGTTTATTAACAAAAACAAGATTAAGCATTCAACCAAAAATTGATGGCTGTGCTATTGCAATTAAATATATAGATGGCAATTTTATTAAAGCTATTACAAAAAAAGGATTAGATGTCTCAAGCAAAATTAAACAAATTAAAAATGTCCCCGATTCTATTCCTATCAAACGAGATTTTCAAATTAGAGGGGAACTATACGCTACAAACCAAGTTGCCGGCATTTCCCAAAGAATTACAAGAAAATACCTCAATGATAAGAAAGGGATTGGAGAAAGTCTCCGCTTTTGCTGTTTCCAAATACTTAATGGAAGACTTAATCAATACGAAACCCTTAACTATCTTAAAAAATGTGGCTTCAGCACCCCTGAAAGTTACTTCACAAATCATACAAGCGAAATCCAAATATATAAAAAAAATTGGTTAAAGAGAAAAATATTTGCGAAATATCCAACTAATGGGATAGTTATAAAAATAAATAGTAGGAAATTACAGTTACTTAGAGAGAAAAGTTTATTTCAAAATAACGAATGGCAATATGCAATTCAAAAATAATATTAGATAGTACCTTCAAAAAGAGCTCACGATACTGACTTCCAGTATTTACAGTGGAAAAGTAATTAAATTTTGGTTAAATTCCAAAGCAATTTGCAGGATTACTAAATGACTGCCACTATTTCAAGACCTAAAATCTCTAACTGGGAAACATCTAATATTCCAAACCTCGCAGGCAAAACAGCGCTAATTACTGGTGCCAATAGTGGTCTTGGATACTACACTGCAAAGGCCTTAGCAGAAAAAAATGCCCATGTTGTTATAGCTTGTAGATCGCTTGAAAAAGCTAATCAAACTATCAAAAAAATTAAAAGTCTTAATCCTGAAGGATTATTTACACCTTTAGAGTTAGATTTGTCAGATTTAAAAAATATTGTTGAAGTTCAGTCCAAAATTTTTGATAATTTTGAAAATTTGGATTTATTAATCAATAATGCAGGCATTATGCATCCGCCTAAAACTCTTAGTGCCCAGGGATATGAAATACAATTTGCAGTTAATCATTTAGCTCACATGCTTTTGACTATAAAGCTACTTCCAATTATTGAAAAAAAAGAGGAATCTAGAATAGTAACGGTTACTTCCGGAGCACAATTTTTTGGCAAAGTTGGTTGGAAAAATCTGAAAGCCGAGAACTATTACAACAAATGGGAATCTTACTCCAATAGCAAATTGGCAAATGTAATGTTTGCTTTGGAACTAAATGAGAACTTAAAGCACAAAAATATACTTTCTTTAGCTGCTCACCCAGGAATTGCAAAAACAAATCTCTTTACTGCTCAAAAACCTAACCCTGGTCCATTAGAAACATTCTCATTGGAATTATTTAGCCCTATTTTTCAAACTGCTGAGATGGGTGCTTTACCTCAACTTTTTGCAGCCACTTCACCAGACGCAAGAGGCGGTGATCATTATGGTCCTAGATTTAATTTCAGAGGTCATCCAAAACTATCCCCTACTTCTCCTTTCGCCATGAATAAAAAAGAAAGAAAAAATTTATGGGAAAAAAGCCTCGAAATACTTAATAACTTCTTATAAATTTTTCATTTTTACTAACTTTAGAAAATACTTCAAGATATGTAATTCACTCTCTGAGAGTTTCATAAATTCTGTCAAGGCATCATAATTTTTTTCATCAATTTTTTTTGACAATTGAATAAAACTATCATGGTTTTCATTAACAAAGCGCTCAGCAATCTGAGACGGAGTTAAACCCTGTTCAATTAATTCACCTGGAGCATTTTTCTCCCACTTTTCATAAAACCAAGAGAACCAATATTTTGCAGTATTATCTTCCATTAATTAACTTTTCTTGGGCGAATACTATAAATACTAAAGAAAAATCTCATGATTGAATTACCCTTTAAACACAATTAATATAAATGCAATTATAAATTTAATGATAGATACTCATTCAAGTAAAAGAAATATTAATCTTGTAATTGGATTAGGTAAATCTGGATTTTGGGCTGCCAAGTATTTGAGAAGCATCAATAAGAGAGTAATTGTTTGGGAAAGTAAAGATGGGATAGAATTCCTAGAAAGAAAAACAGCATTAGAAGAGCTTAATATCATAGTTTCTCTAAATAAAGAATTTGTATTTGAAGAAATTAAACCTTTTTTGAAAGAGATCGAATTTGTTGTTGTAAGTCCATCAATACCTTATGACCATATAACTATTATTGAATTAAAAAAAAAGGGAATTAAAGTAATTGGAGAAATTAATGTTGCATGGGAAATTTTAAAAGACACAAATTGGATAGGTATTACTGGCACTAATGGCAAGACTACTGTTACACATCTACTAAGCCATATACTCTGTGATACTGGATTATATGCTCCTTTTGCTGGAAATATTGGTACACCTTTATGTAAGTATGCTCACTCCAAAAAACATGAAAAAATTGATTGGGTTGTAGCTGAATTAAGCAGTTATCAAATAGAAATATCTCCAGAAGTAAAACCTAATATTGGAATATGGACAACCTTCACAGAAGATCATCTTGAAAGACATAAAACACTTGAAAATTATTTCAACATAAAAAAAAGCTTGTTAGAAAAATCTGATTTTAGAATTTATAATTATGACGATAAAAACCTAAGAAATCACTACAGTTCGCTATCAAGAGGGGTTTGGATAACAACTAGTTTCGATAAATCAAATTTTATTCATTGCGATTATTGGATAGATGAACAAGCGTACATTGTTGAGAGAGGGAAGAAATTATTCAAACTTGAAAATTTTTCTTTAAAAGGAATGCATAATCTTCAAAATCTTTTATTGGTAATTGCAGCAGCAAGAAAAGTTGGATTATCTGGCAAGAAGATTAAAGATTCTTTATCTAATTACAAACAATTACCCCATAGGATGGAAACAATTTATAAAAATAATAATCTGGAAATCATTAATGATAGTAAAGCTACAAATTTTGACTCATCTATTGCGGGAATAAGTTCAATTGAAGGTCAAATAATAATCATTGCTGGGGGTAGATTAAAAGGTAGTGAATATAGTGAGTGGATAAAAGTTTTAAAGAAAAAAGTTAAATGTGTTTTCCTTTTTGGAGAAAGCTCAAAAGTCCTAAAAATGGCGCTTATTAATGAAGGATTTAAAAAAAATATTTTTGAATTTTCAGAACTAAAAGAGCTTTTAAATTTTGTTTTTCATTATTTACAAAATGATAGGGTCGGAACATTATTATTCTCACCTTCATGCTCTAGTTTTGATCAATTTAAAAATTATGAAGAGCGTGGAGATTATTTCAAGAAACTAATAAGTGAAAAATTAAAGGTTAATAAATCCATTTTTTGTTCAAGTATCGTTTCGTAATTTTCAGGTCGGTCATCACAACCGTTTACCCTCTAGCAAATATTCACTTAATTAGTTAGATTTTGATTATAAATTAACCACTAGCAATGAGTGAATCTAACAATTTACCTCAAGCAATAAGTCATAAAAAATTAAGTTACTTGATGCTTAAGGCACAAAAAGATTCTCATTTTTCTGATGAATTAGCAGAAATAGAAAGCCCTGAAAAAAGAGAATTTGAAGAGTTAATCAATAATTGGGAAGCTTCAACTAAGAAGGTTGTTAATGAGTTATCAAAAAGAAAAGAGAATTTACTAAAAGATAAATCACCAAATTCCTTAATTGCACTTGGTGCTATGGAAGTTCACCTTAATATGGCTTTGCAAGCCTTAAATGCATTTAATAAAGGAGTTGATGGGTAAAATAAAAGATAAATTATAAGGAAGGCATCGAAAATAAGAGAAAATCTAAGTTTTTTTCAGTATCTATAGAAACATCATCATAATAATTAACTTCAAAACCCAAGCCATCTCCAGATTCGAGAAATATATTTGAATTAGAGTCTTTACTTTTTAATAAAAGATTACCTTCTATTATTTGGATCCAATTATATTTATCGATTTTTAATGGCAATTTTTTTTCTTTAATTGGCTTATATTTACAACGCCATAAAGAGATACTTTGATTTAAAGAAAGCTTATTATTTTTAGAATCTTTGTAATTAAAAATAAGATTGTCCCACAACTTTTCATTTAATGAAATTTGATCATATCGAGGTTTGATATTTTCTTTTTGAGGGTATATCCAAATCTGGAACAACTTACAGGTCTCATTTTCTTCATTCTTCTCGCTATGAGAGATTCCAGTACCTGCAGACATAACTTGTACTTCATCTTTGTGAATTTTTCCAAGATTGTTTAACGAGTCTCTATGAGTTATTGCTCCTTTTGTTACGACAGTAATAATTTCCATATTTGCATGAGAATGTGTATTAAATCCTGCATTAGGAGAAATAATATCTTCGTTTATAACTCTAATTTTCCCAAAATTATCCCATTTTGGATCTCTATGCTCTGCGAAAGAAAATGAATGCATTGAATGCAGCCAATCTCTTCTTGATAAAAATCTATCATCGGATTTTCTTATTTTAATAATATTAAAAACCATCAAAATTAAATAGATTAAAAAAATTCTAAATAATTAGAAAAATATTTGTAAAATTTTTTGATAAATTATTCCTAAAAAAAGCAAATATTAAATTTAAAAATTTATTTTACTCTGAGCCTTATTAGCCTTTATCAATATTTTTTGTGCTTCGTCTCTTGTAAGGCATTTTTCTGCTTTTACATTTAAGTTTTTAAGTTTTTGCAGTTGCTTCGTGTTACTCATAATTTAACCCGTTCTTAATTCTATCTTAACATAAGTTTAATTTAATCGCCTCTTAAACCTTGGCATCAAATCGTTTTTACAGCTTTGAGAATGGAATTATCAGGACAGTATAGTGGATGTATTGGATTATCTTTGATTGTTTTCTTAATTAAAAGCGGTCCCAAAGGATTATCAAAATTATTTTTTCTGATTGAGTTATATTGCATTATTTTTTTTGATATTCTTTTATTTCTATTTAGAAATTTTCCTCTGTTACCCCAACCTAACCATAAATCACAATTTTTATTTTCAGACCAGTGTTTTAAGTTTTTATAAATATGATTATTGTTTCGATAACCCACAGGGTTTTTATGTTTAAAAAGTTTTTCTGGTTTGCTTGAAATAAGAGCAAATAGATTTATTAATTTTACTTTGCCGTAATTATTATTTTTCGAAATTTTGATTATCTTTTTTGTTGTGTTGTCCAAGAAAACTTCATCCGATAATGAGGGATTTAAACCAATAAAGATAAGCTCTTTTCTAGATTTAGAAATTTTATAACTTAAACTCCATCTATATAGTTTGTTTGCACTTATTAAACAATTTCTTTCTAAAAATAAATTATTCAACCTAAACCTACACCTCTAGCCATGAGAGTGGCAAACAAAGGTATTGTTGCAAAGCCCACTAATTCAGTAGTAATGATTAGTTTGAACCTCTTGACTAGATTTTCAGATATTTCAGGTAATTTATTCTTACTTAATGGAATGGCCCATAAGATATAGGTTGTTGTTGGGTATAAAGAAAGTAATCCCACAAGAATATAAAGAGAAACCTTTATCCAAAACACAGGATTACCTGTATAGAAATCACCTCCTTGACCAAAATACTTAACACGCAAAATCCCAGTAACTAATATCGCAACTCCTGCTAAACCATAAACCACATCTGCAATTATCATTGAAATCGTCTCATTTCTATTAAGACCTACTTTGAGAGTCAATCTTTCAAACAAAAGAGAACCGAAACACAATATTATTCCTAAATAATGAACATATGCTACTAATGCACTTTTAGCAATTTCACCTGTAAATAAAGTTCCTAATAACATTTTCTAGTCAAAATTTATACAATCCTAACCACCAAATAAAGAATTTGTTTAGAAAATAAATTAAACAATAAAAAGTCAGGTATTGAATCTAGGACTCTAAAAACCTTTTTTGACCATCTTCAAAGAAATCCTTTTTATTCCATACTTCGATTACATCTGGAAAATGTTTTTCCATACAATTATCACAAACCCCATGACTGAATCTAATATCACTAATTTTCGAAAGATATTTCTCTAAATGCATCCAATCGCCCTCCTTATTTTTCACTTCTCTGCAATATGAACAGACAGATAAAATACCTTCCTGTTTGTGCAAGTTAGACAAAGCATCTAGCAAGTTCAATGACTTTTTTCTAAGCTCTAAAAATGAAACTATTTGCTTTGATAATAATTCCATAATATTGAATTGTTGTGTAGTTAGATTTCCTGGCTTTCTGTCTATTACACACAGAGTTCCAAGTTTATTTCCATCACTATTTCTAAGGGGAAAACCTGCATAAAAACGAATCTTGGGGTCCCCTGTTACCAATGGATTATTTATAAACCTTTCATCTTGGAAAGCATCATGAATAATTAACGGACTATTTTCTTTTATTGCATGGGTACAAAAAGACCAATCTCTTCTAGTTTCTGATATTTGAAGTCCTATTTTGGATTTAAACCATTGTTTATCTTTGTCTACCAATGTCATTAAAGAAATAGGCACATTACAGGTTGTAGCAGCAATTTTTGTAATATCGTCATAACAAGATTCTGGCTTGGTTCCCAAAATCCTATATTCTGCTAAAGCTTTTAATCTTCTTTCCTCTTCTTCTTTTTTTGATACAAGATTCTGCATTAATCTTCACCAATAATTAAAACTTTAAAATTAAAGTTTCTCCAAAAAACTTTTTCTGTCTAATACTTAATAAAAAAAAGATAAACTTATTGAATTGTTACTTACTGATTTATTACTTATTAATTTGTTATTGATTGATTTAACTTTGAGACTGCCATCCCAGCGATCCATCCACTTGTCCAACAATGTTGAAAATTAAATCCACCAGTGATCCCATCAACATCCAAAACTTCTCCAGAAAAAAATAATCCTGGACAAATTAAGCTTTCCATACTTTTAAAATTAACCTCATTAATTTTTACGCCTCCGGAAGTAACAAATTCCTCTCCAAATGGACCTTTGCCTGAAATTATATATTTATCCCTCATTAGAGTATTTATCATTTTCTCTCTTTCATCCGCCAGTAAATCAGACCACTTTTTTTCTTTATCAATACCTATTTTCTTTAATAAAAAAATCCATAATCTTTTTGTCAATAGTGGAACAGGTCTACTATTAATAAGGTTCACCTTGCCTTTATTTAATCTTAAATAATTAATTTTTTCTTTTAACTCCTCATAACTTAAAGAAGACCATTTAATGATTAAATTAAATTTATATTTTTGGCTATAAAGTTCCCTTGCTGCAATTGATGAAAGTTTTAATACTGCTGGCCCACTAAACCCCCAATGCGTTATTAGTAAATCGCCTCTATTTTGAAAATTCTTATTGTTTAAATTAATTTCTATATCTATGCCCCTTATCGATACCCCACTACATTCATCCAAATTTGGTTCTTTTGTGGAAAAAGTAAAAAGCGATGGTACAGGTTTAACAATGGTGTGTCCAAGATTTTGAGCTAATTTATATCCGCTTGGATTACCTCCAGTTGAAAGAATAATATTTTTTGCAGTTACCTTTGCTTGTTTAAGACTAAAAATATTGAATATATTTTCTGGAGTTTTTGCAATTTCTTTTACAAAAAATTTTGTTAGTATTTCTACGTTTTTTGATAAAGCACTTTTTCTCAAACAATCAATAACATCTGAAGAAGAATTAGACACTGGAAATACTCTTAGATCTTCCTCAATTTTTAATTTTAAACCTTTTTTCTCAAACCAATCGTATACATCTCCAGCAGCAAAACGATTAAATGATTCCAAGAGCTGAATTCCACCTCTGGGGTAATTCTCAATTAGTTCATTCGGTATCCATGTCGCATTAGTGACGTTACATCTACCCCCTCCACTAATCCTTACTTTCTCCATAAGTTTTGAAGTTCCTTCAAGAATTATTATTCTTTTTACTCCATTTTCAGCAGCGGTTATTGCTGTCATAAAACCAGCTGCACCGCCTCCTACAACTGCTAAATCAAAAGGTTCCAAAAACTTATCATTCAATATGCTTCTATCTGATAATAGCAAGGAGTTATAAAGAAAAATTATTCCAAAAACTATCAAAAAAATAAATAAAAAACTTCATAATAGATAGCTGCAATTCACTAATTTTTAAATATCAAAAAAAATTAACGCAGTCGTTATTTTTATGGTTTAACTTAATTAAATGAGTCTAATATTTTCTTACGTCAAATATTCTGAGGCCAGTTTTCCTATGACTGGTCAATATACGGCTCTTCTTTTAATAACTTCTTTTATTTGGGTTTTACTTTGGTTTGGTTACAGACAAAACAAGATAAATGATGAGATCAAGAAAAAAGAAAAAGAAGAAAGAATTAATGCGAAAGTTAAAAGAAGAAAGAAGTTAGAAAGTTTATATCCTAGTAATAAAAAAACGGTTTAGAATTAACAAATTATTTTAAGTAAATATGAAAAAAAATAATTTCAAATCACTTATTCAGTACTTACCAGGCATTTTGATTCTTATTTATGTATTCTTTTTAGCATTTACTCAATTTATAAAATAAAATTTCTAAAAATTACTCGTTTTGATTGGAATCCTATCTGCTTTTGGAGCTGCTGCATCTTGGACTTATGCGTGCTTTATTTGGCGCTCGCAAACTCAGAAATATAAAACAATAGATATTAATTTAATTAAAAATATAATAGCTTTTTTAGTTTTTACACCTGCCTTTATCAATATTAGTTCTACAACTGAATTAAAAAACATATTTATCCTATTAGTTAGTGGAATAATAGGTATTGGTTTAGGTGATACTTTCTACCTAAAGTCATTACAAACAATCGGCACAAGAAAAACTTTATCTGTAGAAACTCTTTCTCCATTAATGGCTGCTTTTTCAGGGGAAATTTTTATTAATGAAGACTTAGCAATTAAATCATGGGTTGGGGTAATCATAGTATCGATTTCGCTATTCATAATTCTCAAAAATGAGAATGATTTTAAAGATGAAAACTCATCTTTCTCAGAAAAAATTAATTTTAAGATTTTTGCTTTTCCTTTTTTATCAGTTTTATGTGCTGTTCTTGGAGGTCTTTTTTCAAGGATGGTTTTCCTACAAAGCAATTTATCACCTTTCATTACAACTGAGATAAGATTATTAGGTGCAATAATTTTTTTAATAACTTTAAAAGGGTTTAAGATCAATTTTTTCTTAAAAAACATAGAAAAAAAAGAACAAAAAAGATTTTTGCTTTCAATACTTCTTGGAACGAATATAGGAATATTGCTACAACAAATTGTATTTAAAACTCTTCCCATAGGAATAGGTTGGGCATTATTAAGCACATCTCCAGTAATTTCTTTACTTTTCGCTAAGAATGAGGAAAGAGAAATTACCAAAAAAATAATATTTTTTACTTGTTTTTTATTTTTTGGTTTAACATTAATAATTATTTAATCTAAGAGTTACTGTAATAAATACTCATGTTAATAGAAATCAGATTAAATAAAATTATCATATAAAAACTCAAAAAAATGAAAATTTTAAAGAAAAAAAGGCTTGGAACAATGGAGGTTTATTTTATTTTTTTAAGCTGTATTTATGTAGGATTTATAGGTTATAAATCTCTATTAAATATTTTATTTACTTGAGATTAATTAATTCTTAGGAATGATTTAATCAACTTACCTCCATCTTGATCATCATCATCGTTTGACGCGAAAAAAAGAAAAAATATCCCGAGAGAAGCTATAGATAATGAAATTGACAGTACAGAAAGCTCGTCCATAAATCTTAATTTTTTTTATGATAAACCAAAAAAAATAAAAGACAGTAAACAAATACACATTCTTGCAAATATAAATTTCCTTTATTTGTAAGACAAAGGAAATATCCGAACTATTTCGTGAAAGTTATAATCACAACCCCTTGTAGTGCGAGCACAATAATTCAGTATGGAATAAAACGTTGGCATATTTGGGAATGTGAGCCAAGTAAATTTAAATGGAATTACGATGATAAAGAAATTTGCTTTATTATTGAAGGCCAAGCGAAAATTAGTACGAAAAACGGTGACATTTATTTCATTAAAGCTGGAGATCTTGTTGAGTTTCCTGCTGGACTTTACAGCGAATGGGAAATAACCAAAAGTATTAAAAAACATTATCGATTGGGCAGCTAGATTTAAGAAATAAGATTTTTTCTTTCTTTACTGCTAAGTCAATGCAGATAAAATATGGTTAATAAATAATTTTCAAAAGGAGAACTAATATTATGCCTTTTACTGATCAAGAATATTTTGAGGTTATTGAAAAAAACGAAATAGTAAAAAAAGCTTTTGAAAATATTAAGCAAATTTGCATTGATTTGCAAAAACAAACAAATTGTCCTGAAGAGGACCTAAAAGATTTTCTTGAGTTTATTTCTCAACAATGGAATAAGTAATAATTAACAAGCCTTTTAAGAATACTAGATTTAAAATCTGAATTTAGTTTTCTCGCAGAACAAGTTCTAATCTAATTCCTTTTTTGGTTTTGTATTGATACTGGAAGTTCCCTTAGAAGCAGAAACAAAGAAAAAGAAGCCTACAATTCCTGATATACCAAATATCGCAGCCAAAGGATCAAAAGTGAAAGAAAACATAGAATTTATAAAATCAAGATAAATAATAGTTTTTGAATCAAAATTGTACAATTATTGTTAAGTATAAAAAATAACAATAACGCGATTCATTATGTCATTATTAGTTTCTTATAAGGTTCAACAAAATTTTTATTCAAATTCATATTGAAGAATAAAAATATCAAAAAATACTAAAGATTTATTCGTGAGACAGAGAAAAGTTTAAAAAATATTTACGGAAATATTGAATAATACTTCCTGGAGGATCCACAATTGTTGTTTCTTTAGATTAATATCAATCCATGACAGATTTTTACTCAGCCTCTTCAGCAGTAAGTCCTTTTACAGCAATATTATGGTGTCTCTATCCGATAGCTGTACTTGTAATTATTGAGTTACTTCTAGGGGGTGGATTTGATGATGATAACGATGACCAAGATGGCGGAATGCTTATACCTGCTTACTCTAGATCTGAAGTTTGAAATTTTTTAGATTTTAAATTACAATCTCTGAAAAAATTTCAGTAAATTGATTGACAATATTGATACAACTCATATCTCCCTAATTACACTTACAATTCTTATCATTTCCTCTCTGTCTTGGCTTGTCTTGAGAACCCTTAAAGAAGGTAGAAAAGCTTTAACAGATATAAAAAAGGATAAATCGTAAAAAACTTTTATAAATACTAGAATTTGAAGGATTACTAAGTTAAACAACTTCAAATTCATAGTTTTCCTTTTTGTGACGGGTCTCTCCTACTAATTACTTTAATAAATAAAAATGCATCTAGATTCTTTACTCTATATTTGTTCTATATCTTTATTCATTTATATAATGGCGCTATTTTGGAGAGATTTGCCAAATCAAAAAAAGTAAATAATTAAGATTAATTTTGTTGCCTATCAAAATAAATTAAGTTATTAATTTAATATTGTCTTTAATTTTTCTACATAAATGATACAAGAATCTACAAATAACCATGATGACAATAAATTCTCAGAAACTACAAATATTGCAAAAGAAAAGATGATTTGTAAAGACGGATTCTGCTCATTACCAAATCAAAAAGAGATTCCGACACAAAACACAAATGATATAAATTTTTTTGATCCTATTTAGTAAATAAATTACATTTTAGAAAAATAAAGATTAAATTGATAATATTCAACTCTTCAAATTTAATTTATGCTTAAAAATATTTTAAATGCATATCAAGAGTTTTGGATTAAAGCGACAGACTTCAAAGGATTGACATCTCGATCTGACTGGTGGTTTGTGCAATTAGCGAATCTAATAATCTCTTTTTTAACTTTTCCAATATTTTTAAAGACTTTTGGGTTCAATGTTTATGGAGTTGTTTGCATTGTTCCTCAAATAGCTATTGATATAAGAAGAATCAAAGATTTTGGTAAGGATTGGAAATGGATCTTTATAAATTTGATACCAATCTTTGGGTGGATTTTGTGGTTTATCTGGTTAGGATTTGGCAAGTCAAGCAATGGTAAAAATTAATTTCTATAGAATTTAAACATTATAAAGGATATTAAATAATTTATTAATATATGAGCTGAATTCAGATTATAGAAAATCTAAAATAAATTCAATTACCATTATTTGAAAATATTAATAGTCTGATTCAATGCAACTCAAATATTAATTTTTTTTCTTTTCTTAAAATCTACAAATCTTATGTTTTCTCTTAAGGCTATTTGCTTTTCAAGAATTCTAAAAACATGCCATTCGCACTCAGTTAATTTGAGAAATTGAGCTAGTGTATCTTTATCTTCTTCATCAAAATTTTCAAAAACTTCTGAAATAGCAATACTATTACTGGAGATAAAATCTTCAGCAACATCTTCTGGATTTTTACCTGAGGCAAAGTCCTGAAATGCCTCATAAGAATTAAGTTCCCTAGTTAACCACTTAAACCATGGTTCATTTTTATCATATTTGCTTTTAATAATTTCCTTCATAAAAGAATTTTTACTATTCTAATCATTATCAGTAATTGATTATCTGACAGCTGTAAAATTACCCATTTTTTGTAATTTTTATTATATTAATTTTTCTATTTTCACAATAGATTAAATTAATGCATATAAGCTTATTACCCAAATAAGTATTAATTACTCATTGTTTAATGTAATAGATGGTTAGAATGAAGCTTTAGAAATTGTCTATTCCATTTTATGACTTTCCTTCATCACCAATTTTAATTATTGGTGCTATCGGTATCCTAGTTGCCTTAGCAGTATTTTTTGTCTCATACCAAAAATATTTCAATTCACCTTTAAACAAAGAGATTACAAAAAAGAAAAAAAGCTTAATTAAAGAGCAAAAAGAGTTAAACGAAAGATTAGAAAAAATTAGCCAAGAATTGAAAAATTTATGAATTTATGAATAAAAGAAGTTATTGTTTCTTAAAGTAGCCTAATTAAAATAATAAATTAATGATCTGGAATTCAAGATCTTAATTTTTTAAACAGGAATTATGGTCTATAAGGGGATATGGATAAAGATCATCTTATAGATTTAATCTCTAATAGTATTCTTTACGATAGTAAAGATTACGATTCAACAAGGAATTTTAGTGATTTTAAGAATTATTTAAAAAATTTAAACTTAGATCAATTGAGAACAATGTCTAAAGAATTTATTCTCTAGTAAAATAAATTTATAGTTAATTTCTACTACTTAATAATCAATACTTTTTTCAATTTGTTATGTTCATATAAAAGGTTATTAATATGAGGCCAGTAAAAAGAAGTGATTTTTTAAT
The DNA here is from genome assembly GCA_902618335.1 of uncultured Prochlorococcus sp. GTDB lineage: Bacteria > Cyanobacteriota > Cyanobacteriia > PCC-6307 > Cyanobiaceae > Prochlorococcus_A. The sequence continues at coordinate 20,325 of CACNAI010000001.1, forward strand.
CAAACCATTTCTCAAAAGAAACAACTATAGAGCTTTCTATCAAATAATTGCTACCATAATTCCAATAATTTTTATTTGGTTCATTATTTATCAAATAATAAATTTTCCTTTATCACTATTAGCAAAAGGTTTCTTATTAATACCCATTACTTGCATATTAACGCTGTTCTCTTCTAGAACATTTTCGTTAATGCATGATTGCGGTCATAATTCTCTGTTTACAAAACGAAAATTTAACCGGATTTTTGGATTTTTGCTTGGATTGGTAAATGGTATTCCCCAGAAGTCATGGTCAATTGATCATGCATTTCATCATAGAAATAATGGGAATTGGGAAATTTACAAAGGGCCAATAGATGTATTAAGTCTTGAAGACTATAATTCTTTGTCAAATAGAGAACAAATATTTTATAGATTAAGCCGTAATTGGATAATGTTGTTCCCAGGTGGATTTTATTACTTAGTTTTAAAACCAAGATTAGGACTGATTATCATTACTTTTAATTTCATTAAAGATATAGTGAAAGAGACACTTATAAAGATAAAAAACAGAAATCTTTTTGAACTACTTACTATTAACTCAAGAGTCAAACCACCTTTTTCTGATTATGGAGATAACTTTAGTGAACTATTTGAATTAATTGTAAATAATATAGTAGTAATTATTGGGTGGATTTATATGTGCAAATGGTTTGGGTTGATTTTTTTCTTGTCATTTTATTCGTTAGTATTAACATTATCTGCCGCAATTTTAATATGCGTTTTTTTCGTCCAACATAACTATAAAAATGCATATGCTAAAAAAACAAAAAATTGGGACATCGTTGATGGAGCGATATTGGGTAGTAGCAATTTAGATATACCTAATTGGTTAAACTGGTTTTTAGCGGACATATCCTTCCACAGTATTCATCATCTATCTGAGAGAATACCAAATTACAACTTAAGAGCTTGCCATAAAGCTAATATTCATCTCCTTCATCAAGCAAAGTTCTTAAATTTAAGAGATTTCCCAAACTGCTTCAAATATATTATTTGGGATAATAAAAATGAGAAATTAATACCAATAAGTTAATAATTAATTTAACCTCCTTCTTAATTTTCTTTTTAGAGGAATACTGCTATATGCATGGGTACCAATTGAAGGAGGCAAGTCATTTTTTAAAGGATGCATAAAAGCGTTTGCCATACTCTCTAACATTTTCGAAAGCCAATTAATCACTGATTTCATTTGAAAATCTAAATAGATTACTCTATTATCATCTAACTAAATTATTTAAAAGTAAATCAGTCTTTATGCTGATTTTTTTGCAAGCTTCATTAAAAATTTATTTTACTTAATCAAAATTGATAAATTAATAAGTAAAAAAATTAATTTCATGTCACCAGATTGTTATTTTTTCCCATCTTTTAAAAGAATATTAGTACTAACTTTTTTAGGCAAAATTAATAAAAACCTAATTTAGTAAATAATACTTATTTTTTCTAATTTACTTAATAAAATAAATTACTGATCCTGATTTCATGCTATATCTCTATTCCAAGTAAAATTCGAATATTATGAATGATTCAGTTTTTCCTAATAATCAGGATACAGAAATAGATCCTATTAATTCATATTTTGAGTGTATTACTGATTGCAGTATTGTAGATGGCCATCAAGAATGTGTTACTCGTTGTGTAGAAATTCATTTAAAGGGAGGGAATCAAAATGAATAAAAGAAATACCCCACAAAGGAAAACAACCTTAAAGTGGAACTCTAATGGAGAGCTTTCAGAAATTGATATGTTAAGAATTCTAGAAAAGATAGCATCTAATGAACTTAATCAATGTGAATTAACTTGCGATTCTGATCAAGACTAAATATTAAGTAATAAAAACTTTTTTTATACAGTAAATTAGGCAAACTAATAATAAAAGTACAACTAAATGAAATTTTGGTTTTTTATTAAGCTTTTTTTTAACAAAATAAAGTTTAATGTAATCTAAAATTTCTTTTTCTAAAGGTTATAAATGCTGTTGATTAAAATCAACTAAAACGATTTTTGAATAAAATAGTAATTAAATATTAATAATATTCAATTGAAATTTATAGTCTTTTCTCTATAGATTTAGGACATTAAAGAATTAATTGTTAGTAGTTCTGACTTTTTTCAAAAAATTTTTACTAATATCTTTTTTTGTTATTTCGATTTTTTTTGCTACTCCTGAATCGCCATGAGTTGGACAATAATAGGTCATTAGCATCCATTTTTTTTCTTGATCCATTAGTAAAAAAACCACATCTAAAAATTATGATTATCTTTTTAGGATGAATTATATAAAAATCGATGTTTTTTAATCTTTTTTTTGCTTTTACTTAATACTTTAAAAAGTTTTCAAGCAATTCTCAATTAATAGATATAAATACGCATGACTATAAACAAAATTCTTGCTATTTTTTAAAAAAATTAAATTATCTCATGTCTCTAGAGTCTATATTGATGGTAGTTGCTCCAATATGTCTTTTTACGGTAGGTGTAATTATTTTACCCATTATAGTTAAACCACGTAAACAATCAGGTCTCTCAAAGAAATACATACGCGGTCTTTGAATTAAATTAATTTTTAAAGAATAAAATCCAATCTGTGCGACAAATAATCACATGGATAAAATCAAATGTTAAAAATTTAAAAATACAAACTATACATTTTTTTTAATAAAGGTGTTTAGATGGATAATAGAATATGTAAATACATTTTTATTTAACTTAATTCTTACCTAACAAAAATTTGAGTAATATAAAATTTTCAGGTCTCAAAGGCCAAGCGCTTGCAATAAAGAATAAAGATATTCCAAGCCTAAAAGAATTTCAGGATGTTATCCCAGATTACTATTTAAAGTGCGATACGAAGACTTCCTTGAAGTACCTTTTACAAACAACCTTAATTCAATCATTTGTAGTTGCGATAGGGTTATCAATTCCATTTACTGTGAAAATGATCCCAATTTGGATCATTTACTCAATACTCTCAGGCACCACAGCTATGGGTTTCTGGGTAATAGCCCATGAATGTGGACATGGGGCATTCTCTAAAAATAAGACATTAGAAATCTTAACTGGATATTCACTTCATTCATTACTACTAGTTCCTTATTTTTCTTGGCAGCGTTCTCATGCAGTACATCATCGATTCACAAATAATGTAACCAATGGTGAAACTCACGTTCCTCTAGTAATTAAGGGGAATGGAGTTACAGAAAAGATTGGCGGAGAAAAAGAATTACATTTTTCAAATAAAATAGGTAAAAAAAATTACGGAATACTTCAACTTATTTTACATCTAATTTTTGGCTGGCCTGCTTATTTACTTACAGGTAGCACGGGAGGTATTAAATATGGAACTTCAAATCATTTTTGGCCTACAAAACCATTTTCCAAAGTATTATGGCCATCAATATGGGCTAAAAAAGTGTGGATATCAGACATTGGTGTAGCTTTAACATTATTGGGTATTTTTATTTGTATTTTTAAGTATGGATTCTTACCAGTCATTGCTATGTATATAGGACCATTAATAGTAGTAAATAGTTGGTTAGTAGTTTATACATGGCTTCATCATACAGACTCAGATGTGCCTCATCTCTCTAATGAGGAATTTTCATTTATGAGAGGAGCATTTCTATCTATTGACAGACCTTACGGTAAAATCCTTAATTTTCTTCACCATAATATAGGTTCAAGCCATGTCGTTCATCATGTATGTCCAACTATTCCTCATTATCATGCCAAAAAGGCTACGTTAATAGTCAAGAAAGCTTTTAAAAAAGCATATCTTTTTAATCCTGATCCTATACCTAAAGCCCTCTGGAATATAGCTTGTAATTGCATTGCAGTTAAATCAGATATCAATGGGGAGAGATATATTTGGCAATCTTCATACAAAAAAAAGTATTGAAAACTTAAAGAACATTAATTTTTTTATCACATTAATTTACGTAAATCTGAAAAGAATATAAAAGAATTAGTTAAAACCTAATTTTCATCTTAAAAATGATAAAAATAATTAAATTTTATGAGTGGTGACAATTTGCATGGTAGGCAACCTATCAAATTTTATTCAGAAAAAATTACGCTCACAAAAGTTGAATTGTTAGAAAAGCAGTTAAGCTTAGGTGATAAAGTTTCAGATTTAGATGAGAAACATAAAGAATGGAGTAGAAAGCTATCAGGTTGATAAGTTAATAAAACTTTTTATGACTCATTAATATTGAAATTAAATTTAATTAGTTAACTTTTCTGTAAATTATTGAAAAATTGTTTGCAGGCATACTAATAATATCTTCTTGAAAAAAACCATTTTTCTTACTCTCTTCACAAACTTCCTCAAGATTTTTAATACCCCAAAGATCATTTTGCATTTTTAATGAATTATCGAAAAAATAATTACTTTCACTTGTATGTTTATTACAAACTTTAAATGGCCCATACAAAAACAAAAATTGTCCCTTATCGAGTAATTTTCCTGACTCTCTAAAGAGTGCTACAGTACAGGACCACTGTGCCACATGAATCGTATTTATAGAGACTATTCCTTGCAAAGAATTAGCTATTCTCAATGGAATTATCCAAGGAATTTTTTCTACATCAATCTCAAGAGGCTGAGGCATTTTCTTAGTTAAGTCTTCATACTCAATCCAAGAACTTATACTTTTTCTATACACCAATTCTGGATCACTTGTTTGCCATATTATTCCAGGAAAACGTTTTTGAAAAAACACTCCATGTTCGCCACTGCCACTCCCGATTTCCAATACTGAACCTTCTTTTATAATTCTGGATAGTACATCACCAATGCAGTCTCTATTTCTTTGAGTTGCAGAAAAAAAAAGTCTATTATCCAAAATCAAAAAAATTGGGCGCTTAAGTAAAAAGAATGATTCTAAAATCCTTGATTATCTAACCTTTCTCAATTTAGGACTCTTGAAAAACATTATTTTAAGGCTAAATAATAATATTGAAATTGTAAGAGCAGGCAAAATATAAAGTATTAAATCAGAACTCATTAGTGAAGGAATCCTTCCAAAAATTAAATGCATGTAGTAGGTCGCGAATGACATAAATCCATATATATCTAATTAATTAATAGCAATTATTTGAACTCTAAAAACTACTTTTAGTTCAAAACTAAAAATTTAAAAAAAAAAGAGTCAGCCTGTATCCCTACTAGCTGACTCTGTTGTCATATTAATTTAAATTACCTCTAAATGAGGATAAACCTCTAAAAACAACGTGAAAAGCTTATTTTTTTTTTTCAAATTTAAAAAATTACAACAAAAATAAAAAACCTATAAAGTATATTTAGATACATATATGTAACAGTTTTAAAATTTTCCTGCCAAAAATAAAGGATGATTGCTTAATTTCTTTACATATTTAAATAATTATGTTATATTTGTTAACAAATTAAACATAAAAAAAATGACTCCAGAAGCAGAACGTTTTAATGGTTTAGCAGCAATGTTAGGTTTTGTTGCAGCAGTTGGTGCCTATGTCACAACAGGGCAAATCATACCAGGCTGGTTCTAATGAAAAATAACGAACCAAAAATAGTTGAAAAAGAAAAAATCGTTGCTGAAAAGCTAAACGGCAGATTTGCAATGTTAGGTTTTGTTGCTCTAGTTGGAGCATATTTAACTACAGGTCAAATCATTCCTGGTTTTATTTAAAATTTTTTTATTTATTTTAAAAGCCTAATTTAAAGTTAAATTAGGTTTTTTATGGAATTTTTATAAAGAATAAATAGTATTTACTAATTGTGATTCGAATAATTTTATTTCGAACAAAAAAATACTCTGAAATTCAGTATAAAAACACCATTCCATTTCCAAAAATTAAAATAAAAGTTTTAAGGTTTTTCACTTATTTAACATTAGTTTGGATAAATTTTTTATCTAATTTTATAATCTACGTTTTCGTGAAACAACTCGAGTTGAGGAAGTAAAATAATTAAAACTAAAGCAAAATTTTAAAAAGAAACATTAATTTGATTATTCTTATTTTTTAAAACTTAAATTTATTTGTTAATTGATGCTATTTTTATCGAGATAATTTGAAGATTTAATGAGAGTAAAACTTGAACCTGAGACAGCATTTATTGGCAAGAAGTTTGCTTATATATTTCTAGGAATAATATTTAGCTTAAATGCCATAACTTTTATTTGGTTTTTCTTTTTCTCAAATTTGAAATAAATTATTTATGTGAGTAGTGAAATCATTCATTTCAATAAAATCAAAAAGAACTATCTATAAAAATTTCAATAAGTTATTTTAAACAAAAAGTTTATAAAAACTGTAATTTAAATACTAAAAAATTCCTGGTATGATTTCCCCAGTTGTTACATAAGCCCCTAGTAGAGCAACGAAACCAATCATAGCCCATCTACCATTTACTTTTTCAGCATTTTGTGGATATCCATCATAAGATACAGACTCATCTATATAAGGTCTGGTTTCTGAGGGGAACATATTTTGTCTTCCACCTGATTCAGTTGTAACTCCTGATTTTGTCATTTAAAAATTATTAATTGTTAACTAAAGTAACATATATATTAACTTATGTAAACAAAAGGAGGCTTTTAATCAGAGAAATAGCTTCCTATATGTGGTGATTACTTCAAAATTCTAATTAAATAAAAAAATTTAATTGAATCAAAACTTTTGAGTTACATCACGTTTAAATTACTAATAATGAGCATTTATACTCACAGTAAGTAATTTTACTTAGTAATATATAAATAGCATTTAGGAAGTGCTTAGCTGGTTAAAATCAAAAGAATCTGAATTTAACTAGGTCGTCATGAGCTTGCCAGTGGGATACTTGCAAGCTCTTTTTATTTTTAAAGAAGAAAATCAACTACTAATTAAGATAATTTTTTTCCAGTCCAAAAAATTGTTTAGTGAAAAAATTCTGTCAAAATTTTATTTTTTTGCTAAATAGAAATTAGATTAAATTATTGAATGTCGTTAGATTTTATCTTGATTCCTTCTTGTATTTTTATTATACTTTTACTCTTAAATAGGGAAAATAAGATCTACAAAAAAAATCAAAAAAATTAAGTAACTTAAAAAGTTTTCAGAGTGAACAAATACTAGCTGAAATAATTTTATTTTTTGCTCATCAATTTATATTTCAAAATTTATTTGTTTAAAAATAATTTTTGCTTAAAATTAATTTATCCCAATATAGTCTTGAACTATTAATTTGTTCTAATTTTTGTTTACAATGAATGCACTTACATTCTTTTAAAAAAGTTTTATTTTTCATAAGCACCCTTTTTTTTTAAGAAAACAAATTTTTTATATTGCTGCAAGTATTAAAGATACTTTTTTCTCTACTTTTGAAATTTCTCACAAAAACTATTTTTCCTAAACAGGAATTTTATATTGGTCTCTAATTCATTGATATTTTATAATGCAAAAAAAGAAAGCTCAAATTAAATAAATTCCTTTTGAAAATCTCAAATCAATCAATTATTAAGAGAACCATTAATAAAATAATTATTCCGTGGTATTCAATACCTTTATTAGATAGATGGTTATTAGGACAAATAATACCTCCAATGATATTTGCCATCTCTGCTTTTACTGTTATTTCATTATCTGTTGGGGTAATGTTTGATCTTATAAGGAAAATAGTTGAATTTGGTTTACCTGTCTTTTTAGCATTAAAAGTTCTGTTTTTTAGTTTACCCAGCTTTTTGGTTTTATCGTTTCCAATGGCAGTTTTACTTTCTACGTTATTAGCCTATGGAAAACTATCAAGTAATTCTGAGTTATTGGCATTGAAATCTTTGGGTATAAAAACTTCAAGAATCATCTCTCCAGCTATTGCTCTTTCAATATTTATGACAGGATTAACTTTTTACTTTAATGATAATTTAGTTCCTGCGAGTAATAAATTAGCTGAAGCAACATTAAGAGCAGGCATAGGGAGTTCGTTTAGTAGTGAGACAGGGAAAGGTAATATTATGTTTTCAAGGTACGGTTCAAGGATAGATCAATCAACTAAAAAACCAACATTAGTCAATACTTACCTTACTCACATATTTTATGCTTCATGGTATGAAAACAACATTATGAATGGCGTTACAGTATTGGATTTTTCTAGAGAAGATTTTCAGCAAATTCTGAAAGCAAACACTGCTAGATTTGACAAAAAAAACTCATCATGGATATTTTCTGAAGGAAGTATTGTATCAATTGCTCCAAGCGGAGAAACTACCAACATTCAATTTAAGGAATATACATATCCATTTATTGAGGGACCCATGGAATTAGCTCAAGTGCCTAAAGATGCTAGTGAAATGACTTTAAAGCAGGCATTAAAAGCAGAACAAATATACAAAAAAACTGGCAACCTTAAAGAGATAAGAAGAATTCAAGTCCGTATTCAAGAAAAATTTACTCTTCCTTGCGCATGCTTAGTATTTGGTTTAATAGGTAGCAGCTTGGGATCAAAATCTAATTTAAGATCTTCTCGCAGTCAGGGATTTGGGTTGAGCGTGATTCTTATATTGATTTATTATTTAATGTCATTTGTTTTCAGTTCATTTGGAGTAAAAGGTTTATTAAGTCCAATTTTTGCTGCTTGGCTACCTGTCTTAATTTCTATGGGAAGTGGAATTTATTATCTAAGAAAATCAAGTTCTATGTAATTTATATTTAGAGAAAAAGATTGCACATAATAAATAAAATCCAAAATCAATAGTAAATTAAAATTTAGTTTTTTTTATCTTATCTATTCTTTTATACCCATACCAATCAGGACAATTATTTTCTTCAAAAAAATTATTTTCGCGAATTAATTCTATTTCCCAATTCCCAAATTCTTTTATGATATTAAGATTATCCAAAATAATAGAATTTTTTAGAGAAGCAATGTCATCTTTATGTTTTTTTTTATGACCATTTAACCACTTAGATTTAGCTTTATTTTTTGCCTCTAACGAACTTTTCGCAACAACTAGACCAAATTCATGTTTTTCTTGCATAGAACTTGGATCATACCCTCCAATATTAACAAACCATAAATTCACTTGTTGATGATTTACGTCATGAAATTTATTATTTTTTAATTTCTCATTTTCAATATTTTTTAAATTTATCTTATAACCGTCTACATAATTTATCTTTTTATAGCTATCAATATGTAATCCTTCAAACGAACCAAACCAATCCTTTCTAAGTACATCATATGTATCCTCAATTTTTGAACCAACAACCCATCTAACATCGTGTAATTCTATATTAGCTTTATTTGCCTTTCCTCCAAGGACAACTAAAAAAAGATATTTTTTTTCCTTATTTAGCATTATTAATAAGAGAGACCATAATATTCTAAATTCGTAATTTAATTTACGTAAAATCTAAAAAAGAGTTTTTTGTTATTTTTAAAACTAAGGATATATCCTTCAACAATATATTTAGAGGTCAATTAAAACTCTAATTAAACCATCCTTTTTTCTTCGATTTAACATCTGGCTCTGTTTTAATTTTAGTTGAATCGTCAGTTCTTCCCTTTATAATCATGAGTGGAACAATCGCCCAAAGAGCTAAAAATAATATCCAGAATAAATAAACGTTCATAACAGTAAATAATGTTTGGTTAATACTAAAGTGGATTAAATAATATCTGTGGTTTTCTTTTTAAAGTTCAAATTTAAATGTATAATCAAATATTTTTCTTAATTAAACCCAAGAAATGATTCCAGCAATTTTAAAAAGATAATATAAATACAACTAAAAAATAAATAATATGAAAATTAATTTATTCCTAATTAATTTAAATACTTGCACTCAACATGACCACTGCTTTGCTTCAGTATATGTGGAGTGCAACTTTATAATGACATGGTAAAAAATTAATCGTGAATTTTTAGCAACCCAAATAAATTATTATTTTAAATATCATAATCAAAGTTAGAAATTATGAAAAAATGTGATTTATGTCATAAACCAGATAAAATTCACTACAGGGTTAAATCCATAATTCATAAAGATTGGATTTTTTGTTGTAAACAATGCTGGTATATTATTTCTAAACATAGTAATTACTCTTATGGTGGTACAAGAAAGTCAAAATGATAAATAATCGAAAAACTAATTTGCAAAAATTATGAAAAATTCTTTTTATAAAAATAAAAGTATCAAATCCTTTTTAGATTTTTTTTCTAGAGTATCAATTTCGGCAATATTCATCGCAGCTATACCAAAACATTTATATGGTTTTGAAGGATCAGTTGAATATATTTCTTCAAAAGGTATTCCCGATCCAATTTCATCTATTCTTCTAATAGGGGCAATTATATGTCTTATCTTAGGTTCGGGATTTTTTATATTTGGAGAAAATCAAAAAATTGGTTCGGTTTTTTTATTACTTTTTCTTATTCCAACAACAATAATTTTCCATGTATTCCCTTTCCATCAAAGAGCATTTCTTATGAATCTCGGATTGATAGGTGGATTAATTATTTCTGCATTAAGGGATCCAACATAAATTGTTTATTAAATTACCACCAAATATTTTTTATTTCTTATCTCTTAATTCTGAGAAGCAATTTGCAATATGAATCAATTCATAAATCTCTTTATTATCATATTTTTTATTAGTAATTCCACTACCTACTTCTATTCCTTTCTCTTTCATCTTCTTTAAGATTAGTTCTTGCCTTTCTCTACTAGACAAAGATTTTAATCGTTTTATTCGTTCTTGTTTATTCACTAAATATTTATTTAATAAGGTTTTTGAGAAAGTAATAACATTTAGCGGTTCATTATATAAGTAAGAAAGCCCGTAAATGTAAGTAATTTAAATCCAATAAAAAAAGGCAAATATCTTTTGACCTTTTTGCCAACAGGTAATAATTTGTTGAATGAATTCAATATAGTTTGCATTAGAAATTTTTCTTTTTATATATATTAACGAATTTTTTTTTAAATTTTCATAACTACTAATTTTATATTTGAAATAATCGAACTATTATTGAAATAATAATTCCACTTTTTATGAATGATAAAGAAAAAATAATTTCATTATTAAATAAGTTTGCTAATCCCAAAAAAATGGCTTCATTTTTTGTTGACAATGCAACTCCAGATTTTTTATTCATAAGACCGAGTGGGAATCCTATAGATGCAAAAGAATTCGAACAAATGATTTCTGGCGATATAGTTCAAGAAAAGGCAGAAATAACCAAAATTCACAGATTCGAATTTTTAAGCGACAGTATAGTAATGTGCATTTTTACACTAGGTTCAAAATTTACTTATAAAGGGACACCTAATGATGACTTACCAACAGTTACTTCAATTTTTAAAAAAGTAAATAATGTTTGGAAAATTCACTGGATGCAAAGATCTACAGGTAATTCGGATTTATCTTTATGGGATTAGCAAAGTTAATTGCCCTTTTATTGGTCTTACTACTCGTAGGTAGCTCCTTTGTTGGATTAATTATTTACTTTATAAAATAAAATTGAAAAAAATAACTTATTCATAATATTTATTTCCTTTTTTTGAAATCATTTTCTTCTATATTGCTAAGTAATTTGATTTTCAGGTAAAAATATAAACTTTAGAAAGATTAACACCTATATCTAAAGCTAATAAAGCAATTAGTAACTTACTCATTTTTTAGAACTCTCAACTATTTTTTTATAAAGTTCTTCAGAAATAGGTTGCATAACCTTTAAAAATCTGATTTCAAAATAGTTATTTGTAGATTAATTTCTCGTTACAAAATATACGGATATATGAATTTTTAAATAGTTAAAAAATATATTTACAATAAGTTTTTCTTATAAGGTATTAATAAATACTTAGTTAAAAAAACTAAAATCAATATACAAATTCTTTTAAAAAGAAATTAGAAAACATTATTTTAAATAACTAGATCCTCTATAAGTAAGCTTTATCACCTTTTCTTCTTGTTTTCTACAATATACGAATGACTTTCCATTGAAATACATGTTTACCATGATGCAGCTCCTAAAGTTGCTCAAGTCCCCGTCCTATGGCTTGAGTCTTACTGCGGTCTATCAGATGGTAGATCGGACGATTTTGTAGTAGTTACTACAACCTATTTATAAAGTATTTATACTTATATGTCAACAATTAATAGAAACTAAACTTCAATTTAAAATTAAATTCTGCTCTCAAGAACTCCTTAAAAAGGATAAAGAACATATAACTACGAGTAACTCCAATAAAAAATGAAACAAATGCTAGAAACATACAAATGGGGCAATGTGGGAATCCCATTATTCATTTTCCAATATAAATTTTAATTCAGCCTCTGCATTGAGAATATCGATTCTCATTTTAAATAATTTAAAAAATTTAACTATTTTTTTCAAAATTAAACCACCATTAGGTATCGGTAATACTATTATCAAAAGAATAAAAATATCAATAAGCAAAAGTACTGAATCTATTGATATAACTAAATTTTTGTAGCATAGTTATACAAAAAATAACTCCAACATTTGCTCAGATACTCTTGATTTTTAAATTTTTTTTATTTGAAAGTTTTAATATTTAAATTAATAGCTTTCTGAATTATTGAATAACTTATTTGAGTGAAGTTGGTTAATTATCTCTATTGCAAAAAAAGATAAGGTTGTTAACCTTGCACTTAAAGAAGATAATTAATTTCTTAATTGATGCAATTTGATCATTTTAATTTCAAAGAATATGATGGCCTCATGTCAATAGAAGAATTAAGGGCTTTACGTCTTCGAAAAAAGAAAATTGAAAGTGATAAGAAAGCCAGAAAATATATCCTGGAGATAAATCAAAGATATAGAAAAATGAGTGCCCGCAAAAGTAGTAACTTTTTAAGGAATATGAACCCTTTTAAAAAGGCCGCATAAATTGTTAATCTTTATTTTATTAATTTGCATGACTTTGCATCCTTCAGAGTAAGATTTTAATGGTGTTTCTTTGGAAGAGTTTCACCAAGAGGGGTCAATTTTTGGCCCCTTCTTTCCGGAGATATTTTTAATTGAAACTCGTTCTAAAATAATACTTTTCTATAAGGTAATAGAATCTAAAAAGCCAAAATAGACACTGATTGAAAGTCGATCTAAACTTAGAGGGATAAACCCCTCTTTTTTTAATGTTTAATCTAGTTATTGCTGAAAAGATAACGACTCTTTTTATTTCTATTATCAGCTGATGAGTATCTCCCCACACCTATTAATTGATGCTGTGATAATAAGTGCTGCCCTTACAATAACTTTGGTATTAAGAGCAAAAGGTAATGCTGCCAAAAAAGAAAAAGGAAATAAATGATTACTAAAGAAGAAAAAAAAGAATTTAAAAAACCTAAATTATATAAAATTTGGAACTTACTTATTTATGGAAGTTACATTGCTATTGGAGTTTTTTTAGTTTATTTATATTCTGCTTATGTCTTTATAAATAAATGACTCACATGTACGGCATAGCTGTCACTTATGGGGTTCTGAGTATTTTATTGCTTGGTGGGTTTGCATACTTTACTTTTAAAATAAAACGCTAATTTTTATGTCCTCTTAAATGAAGCATTTCTTGGATAATTTTTTGATTTATATAAGAGAATATAAATGAGAAATTCCACCTAAGAAGATGGCTAAGGTTTAAAGAGAATGTGCATATAAATTAGATAAATGATGAATACTGGCGGATCTGTGAAAGTATTAAGTGAATATAATTGCTAAGTTAAATTTATACAAATTTTTTTTAAAATGGAATAATTTTTTTTTAGATATTTTACTTATAGTTATTTTTAATTTGAGAATTTTTTGATCCTTAATCCGTACAACTTTGTTCATCTAACCGTACAAATAAAGCTTGAAATTAATTATTCAAATGAATTAGAACAAATATGTAGTCAAGAGTAAATTCTTATGGCACTAAATAAAACATTTACTATCCAGAAAATTAATTTGGATAAAAAAGACCTCTCATATGATATTGAGCTAAAAGAGCTTCAAGCTTATTGGAATAACGAATGTGCAGAGCATCCAAGTAATAACCATTGTAAAATTTTTTGTGATTAATATCTTAACTTTTAGGTATTCTTACGCTTGATTTTTGCATAATACCTGTACTAAAGAATAATCAGATAGAAAGGAGGCCAAGCAAATGACTAATTTAGGTATAGAGATTTTATTTTGGACAATTTTAATTTCTTATCTGGGATTGAGGTTTTCTCAAACTTGGAATGGATATAAAAAACAGTATTAATTAGGAGAACAGCAAATGAAACTACAAACACAATTCACGGTTCCAAAAAAAGAACTAAAAGATCTTAATTATTTTAAGAAAGTGGATTTTCTAGAAGAAAATTTTGATAAAGAATGTATAGATTATCCAAATCAAGAAGATTGCTTAGTTTGTTGCAATTAAAAATCAAAAAATAGTTGATTTTTAAAATTAAATATTTTATTAATCATATTTATATATTTTATAAAAGGGAGCTAGCACTATGGATTTAAGATTCTTCCCAATAAATATTTTTAGAGAGACTCCAAAAGTTACATTCTTCGATGCAGGTATAGGTCCCTCTAATGGTTCTGATGTTGTGATCCATTCTGGAGAAGCTATATCTCCTCCAGATGATTTTAAAAATGAGCAATATTACGTCCACAATCATCAAATTGACCACAACTTAGTTATCACTGGAGAAAGAACATTTATTTTAATAAATCCTTCATGGGATGAACCCCATCATGTGATCTATTTAAATAGATCTATGGGGGCACTAGAGATACCTATTGGAACTTATCACAGATCAATCTCAGGAAAAGAAGGTAGTATTGTTTTAAATCAACCCAAAAGAGATAAACTTTTCGATCCGGCTAAAGAATTTATTCCACAAAAATTAAATAAAAAAAGTTTAATTAATGCAAGAAAGAGTCCTCCTGTTTATTGGATTTATGAAAATAATCAAATTAAGAGAGTCAGCTTTAACCCCTTAGAACAAAAAATTAAGACCCTTGTTTGATATGAACAAAACAAAAAAAGGTCTTTCAACCAAAATTAATAATCCAAAAAATCTGAATTTAATTATTAATTCAGATACATATAAATTGGCTTATGAAGATATTAGTTTGCTCAACAGAAACGAAATGCGCGGAGTAAGAATGCTGCTTGAAATTACTAAACCAGATTTAATCCTTGAAGAAAATAACATTATTTCAACCATAATAATTTTTGGAGGGGCAAGTATTGCAGAAGAATCAAAAACAAAAGAAAAAATTGAAGATATAAAAAAGTTAATTAAAAAAAATCCTTCATCGGTTTTGCTTAAACGAAATATAAATAGATTAGAAAATTTGCTATCAATGAGTCACTATTATCAATCCGCAAGGGAGTTTTCTAAACTTGCTTCAATTAATAATCAAAATAAAGCCTGTCATTCTAATGTAATTGTTACTGGTGGGGGGCCAGGAATTATGGAAGCTGCTAATAGAGGAGCGTTTGAAGCAAATTGTAAATCTATAGGGCTAAATATCAGTCTCCCCAATGAACAAATTCCCAATTCTTTTATAACTCCAGGCCTATGCTTTAAATTTAATTATTTTGCATTAAGAAAGATCCATTTCGTCATGCGATCAGTAGGAGCAGTATTTTTCCCTGGAGGTTTTGGAACATTAGATGAATTATTTGAACTATTAACACTCCGTCAAACAGGAATGAAAGACCAAATCCCAATAATACTTTTTGGAAGAGAATATTGGAATAAGATAATTAACTTCGAATATCTAGCTGATCTTGGATTAATTTCAGATGAACACCTAAATCTTTTTGAATATGCCGACACTGCGTCCGAAGCATGGGAAATTATCAAATTATCAAATACCTCAAATAATGATAGGAATACAAAAAATAATAAAGCTTCCCATAACACATCAGACTTACCTTAAAAGGAAATTTAATGGATGATAAATTTACATCAAATAATGTTTAGCTGATTTCTAACTCTAAAAATTCGCCGAGATACCCCTTATTAAAAAAGTAGCCTGGCTACTTTATAATGAAGAATGAGATTGGATGATTGCAATACCAAACCAACCTTTAAAATTTAATAGTAAGGAGTATAAGGAACCTCAGTTTTCAATGAATCCCCATAGTAACTTTCTGCTGACTTCACTAAGATCCAATAAAAGAAATTTAGGAATGATTTTTCCATAGGAATATCTGTAGCTTTTATTATTCAAATCAAAATTTCAAATAAAAACAATGAAGAAAATACTTATTTACAAGAGGATTAGATTCCCTTCGTTATTTCATTATGAATAGCTATGTATGAAATGCTACTAATACTTGTTTTATCAATGAATTTAGTATTATTGCTTATTGATTCCAGTAATTACTGGAGATATATTAAATAGAATATTTATACAGTAAAATTTATGAGCACTCAAAATAGTCAAAACCATAAAAAACAAGCACAAAATAATACTGAATGGTTAGATGAATTAATCAACAAGATTGAAAATATGAAAAACAAAATATCAAGCACTTTTTAATGAATAGAATCTTCTAATATTTATCTCTCGACTCACTACAATTTACAGATACAAAAAAATATCTTTTCTTGGCATTTACTTTCACAATAGTTTTTAAAATAGTACCTTTTTTAGGTTTTTGGATAAAAATCCATTCTAACCTTATTCGAACTTTTTATTGATTAAGAGTTGATCTAATGCAGAGGGGGTCTCTTTTTTTAACTTTTTCTTCCCGTTATTCTGCTTCTTCTTTAACTTCAATTGTGTTTACCTCTTTCGATTTTACTTCCTCTTCTTTTACTTCAACCTTTTTTAACTTTTGCTCTTCCGTTTTAACTTCAACTACTTTTGATGATATGGATTCAAACTTTCCCTTAATAAAATTTACTATGAAGATTAATATTGGAACATGGGCTAGTCCACCCATTATCACTTTAGTTTCCGAATAATACATTTGTAAGTTAATGAGAACTAGAATATTTAAGCATAAATTTAATTTTTAAATTGCTTTTATTAAGCCAATCAACATTAATAATCATTGCCTTGATTCGTAGATCAATAATCTTGCTATTAATTGAATAGAGACTTTTTTTATTAAATGTCATTACACGTATTTCTAATGAACATGTGTGTTGTAGTTATAGCCTTGCTTATCAGAAGAGAAATTAAACTTAAAAAAGCGAGATAGATTATGAAGACACAAATTTTCAAAGAGCATTACATTCCAAATGTCCATGCTATTACTCTTTTACTAATGCTGCTTCTATGTCTTTGGTTACCTCTAGCCCTAAGATTCTTATTAATAATTTAGTCGAACAAATTAGTTAATATTATTACCAACAAACTCAGCCATATCAAAATTTTATCCAAACTTTTACATACTAAATAACAAACCGAGATTGAGTTCGGTTGAAAATAAGGAAGCACTTAAATATTAAACTCTGTGATAAATAGTCTTAAATGACAAAGACACAAAACATGAGAGCGAAGTTCAGCAGCAAGCTAAGAGTCTTGGAAGTAATCTTCATTAATTAAAAAGGTTTTTGTACTCGTGTGTAAGAGTACGGAGTTAACCTTGAAACCGCTAGCCTCAAGTCCTTAGACCACTTATACCGATAAAATATATTCATGACAAGTTTAGGCAAATCAATTTAGCAAACTAATAGGTTTGCTATTCATCTAAGTATTTTCACTTATATGTTGAGTTGAAGACTTTAAATAATAAATTTTTGTTTTTGATTTATATATTAATTATGGACAAAGAACATTTAATTGATTTAATATCTTCCAGCATTATTTCTGAGATTAAAGATCTCGAAATTAATGAGGAAAAATTTATTGAAAATAATTATTTAAATAATCTGAATTTAAATCAGCTTAGGATAATTTCTAAAGAATTTATTTTGTAATTTTAATTGAATATTGATTTAAATAAATGAGATTATCTTTACTATCATTTAATTTTACTAAGTTAATACCTTTTTTATATGAATGATTCAGAAGAATTTAAACCTAGCCTTAAACAAATAAATGAGGATATCAGACCTACATGGGAAGATATCAAAAAACAATCAGAAGTTTTAGTTAACAAACTTGGTTGTCCTAGATCATTTGTTGGAGGGATGCTTCATGCAATAGCAAGTGACTTCTCTGAAATGAAAAATTAAGAATAAATGAAAAACTTATTACTTGCACCACTTTTCAAACTATTCAACAAAAGCACTTTCCTCTCATCACTAAATCAAAACTCTTGCCCTGTTTTAGATGCGGAGGAAATAAAAAAGCAAGAACAAAAAGATGCTATTAGGAAGTTATATCCATAATTTTATAGCTTTCCAAATCCCTTAATTCTTTTTTCTGATTTATATCCTGCCTTTTTACATTCTTCTGGCTTTATTGTTTGGATTACTATCTGTTCTATATTGGTATTTTGTTAGTCTCCATGTACCACTTTCAATAGAAAGATATTTAACTCCATTGAATAACAATATTGCTTTTACTACTTTCTTTGGTTGGCTTTATATTCTTTGTAAAACAAAAATAATAAAATTCTTACTGAGAGATGATGTGGTCCGAGCATTAAAGATTTAATTAATCATGATTAAATCAATCTTAAGGATTCATGCAAAATATTTGAAACCGATTAATTTAATTGTACGACAGTTCTGGTGATCGACTCGACCAAGGTTGACCAACTAGATCTTCACTAATCCATGGTCTGCAATACCAAGGTAAATTAACTTATCTAACCTTTACGGAAAGAAAGTTAAGTGATCAGAAATTAAACTTTCGGGATTAATTCTGAACTATCTTAAAAATAAAGTCGTTTGTAAAGCATGAAGAAGTGAGTAATCACTTTTACTTTCAAAACTAATTTATTAAGAAATTTCTTAATCTGATTATTAAATAGATCTCCTTTCTGTCGTCACCATTTAAAAAAGACCTGTAAAAAGGTCTTTTTTTATGTCTTAAATTTTATTTATTGACTGTTAATCCACAAATAACTAAATATTTTTATCTCGCTCTTTCGCGATCAGTTAATGCTTTTTCAAAAGTAAAAAAGAAAGTACAAATGCTATTCAATGCAACCAACAAAAGAACTACTGATCTTCCATGTTGATTTAATTGAAGTGATCTTTGATTCATACTCTTAATAATCATCGTTGTAATCGGATGGACTACCAGTTAAAGAACAAACAACTGATTCCTCTTTTTTCATTTCTTTTATTTCCATTATTGGCCTGCCCATTTTCTTAAGAACATCTATATCTTCTTTAGTCTGACAGCGAGCAATTATGTTTCCTTTTTGATCAAAGCAACTGTAGTAAGTCATTTTATTAAAGCAATTTAAAGTTTATGGTTGATTTCAGTTGCAGCAACGCAACCGACTCATGACAACCATATTTCTAATTTAGGTCAGACAAAGATTTAAATGGCTAAAAAAACCATACCTCTTTCCGTACCTAAATGTTCCTCAAACCGCACATATTAGATACGCAGTGTTTAAGTCAAATCAATTAGAACAAAGAGGTAATTAAACGAATATACAAAGGAGAATTTATGAGTGGAGATTTTGAGACTCTTGAAATTAATCAACCAAAAATTAAATATTTAAAACCAGCAGACCATAAAGAATGGTTAGACAAATTAATTAATAATATTGAGGACATGAAGAACAAGATATTAAAAGATTCTTAGAAATTTAAGAAAGAAACTTTTTCTTTGGATCTTTAGTTTGAATGAGAAGCAATTTAAAAAAGAATTTAAATTTTGTATTTAAGGTAACCGCTTTTTTATGAGCATTATTCAGAATAAGAGTCCGACTATTTTTTTATGGAAAAAAATTTAGATGAAAATTCTTATGAAAAAAGAATTGAAAATATAGAAAAAGGAAAATCATATTTAAAAAGTAATGGATTTTTTAAATCAAAATATAATCTTTTCGAAGACATACAAAGATTTATCTATAAAAGGTAATTTAAAAAATATTTTTTACTTTTGATTAATTAAATCTCTCCACAAGCAAGCCATCACATAAAAGAAAGAAAGACTTGAAAAGGTTAGGAGAAAAAAAGAATGGGTCAATTTTCTATAACTAAATTAGACCAAATAATCCTGCAGTAAAACCAACAGCTGAAAAGGATATGAACTCAATCAAATCTCTAGGTGCAGAGTTCATAAATAAACCGATTTGAGTCATGATTTTATGATTTGAGAGAATCTTTTAAATCAAACTTTTCAGCTTTTTCAGTTTGACATTCAGTATCATCTTCAGCGCATTTGATTTCAGCTTTTTTGTTCATGTGGCTACTACAACCGCCGGCTATAACTGGTAAAGACGTTGTAGCCGTAAAACCAGTTAAACATGCAAAGGCGATATAAGGAAAAAATCTTTTCATTTAATTGTTACTTTATGTAAACTTATTATGTTACATAAAAAGCTCAAGTGTGAGTAGCTGATAATTCGCGATCAGCTCAAACCAACCATCACTTCCCTAAATAGAAACTTTGATAGATAATAAACATATAAAAAAATCCTGATTCTAGCAAAATTCTAGCAGATAAATTACTCCCAATCCATTGATATGACTGAAGAAAATTTTTGGTTAATGAACTATGTGCCAATAGTCATAGCAATGGATTTCAAAAACCTATAAAAAATATTCACGATATGTTCACGATTTAATGGCTTCACCTTCGAGTTGGGAATTCTATAAAGAAGAACAAACTAAAATTTTATGGGTCCATATTTGTACCCAAGATTTAACAGGTATAGCTATATCAATTAATAAATGGTGGAAGACAAGATATCCAGAGTTCAAAATGAGAATAGTTTTTAAAAAAGAATTCGACCATATAAAAATGCAAGAGCAGCAACAGCAGCAATAAAATTAATCTTTGGTAAATTTTGATGCTGAATATTTTAACTATTCAGCTAATATCTATTTAGTAAATTAATGAACAAATGAATTCCGCATTTGCAAAAGTCTCAAATTTAAAAGTTAACAGGTCTTCAAAAATAGCTATTACGCTAGCATCATCAACTTTCTTTTTATACGCATTAGGTCAAGCACCTATTTTCAAAAATATTCTTGCAAGTGCTTTCTCTTGTTCTGGCTAAAAAAATACTTATTTACAAGAGATGCTGAGAATCAAGAACATACTGATTGACAGTCGATCTAAAATAATGGGAAACTAGCTTCTCTTTTAGTATGAAGTTAAAGAATATTTTAAAAACTACTGGGAGTCTTCATATCCTATTGGGATTTTTAATTATTTTCCTACTAATTTTTTCTGTGGAAACTATCGCAGGCAACGCTTCAAGTGAAACATTGCTTCTTGTAAGAGGGACTGCAGATGTTGTAGCAGCTAGTAATTTAGGGATAGGATTCTTATTGATTATTTGCAGCTCTATTAAAGATAACAAATCTTTAAAAAAAGTTTTATCAGGTGAACTAGCTTTAATGGCTTGTTTATTAGCAGTAGCCTTATTCAATACTTTTAATGCTGGAACAATTGTTGATGGAGGTCCTCCACCTCCTTTTTGGGTTGTTTTAATAGTGAACCCCATATTATGTACTTATGGATTAGTTAAAAGGAAAAAATGAAACGCTTAATTTTATTTATCCCCTCTATAGCTTTGATGTGGGGTTGTACCAATACATCAAATAAATTAGATACTCTTGAGATTTCTAACACCCAAAGACAGAGAGAAGTTTGTCTGGATTGGTATGGCTACAGAATTGATACCAAGAAGGCAATTAATGATTTAAATCTCAAAATTAAAACCGAATCAGAATTGATGACTTATTGTGATTTCTTTAAGAATGTAGCTGATACAAAATAGTAAAGATTCGATATCTGCAATATATTTTTGATCTATTTAATTTCTAACTTCTCCGCCTTCCTCAATATTTGACTCTTCAAAAAAACAAGCGCGTCTAATTTTTCTTCTTTTTCTTCAATATTTGCAAATTTCATCTCTGCAATTTCAACAATTGCTTTATTAACATTTTTAAGCTGTTTCTTAATAATTCTTTTTGGGGTTTTAATTGATTCCATTGGAATTATCATTTTCTTTATATTCCCTTTATTTTCTTAAAATTCAAGTCCTAGGATTAATTCATGGTTGTCATGAGGCAGTTGCAGGGATACAACTGAAGCCAACCATAAATTATTAGAGATCAATTCAAGATATAAAACAAACTCATATAACTAAAGAGATAGTGATGTATTTAAGAACCACGAATATCTATTAGTAACACTTCTAATACCAATTAATAAACAAAATAAAGGGGCATGTGTTTGCCCCTTTCGAGTCTTATGCACTCATTATCTAAAAAGTCGGTGAGTGCTTTTGACTCCTGAATTATTTCTACTCCTGTTGAATTGGAAAAGATAGTCGTGACAACCACAAAGCACTTCTACTCGGGTAAAAATACTCTATTAATTTCAGGTCAATTAGAGGAAAATATAGGTATAGATCTAGGAGGTCTTATGAAGCTATTCAATCAATTTAATATTCTTCCAAAATATCTAACGGCATTTAACTATGCAGGTTTAAATTTGAATGAAACCCCAAAAGAACTTGAGCAATGCCCTGTAGAGTTTCAAACCTACTGGGACAAAGAATGTAAAGACAATCCAACTAATCAAAATTGTTTAATCTATTGTGACTGAGTTTAAATTATTCATCCTTGGTCAATCAAAGTGTTATGCCACCATTCCATTAATCCTCTTTTTCTCTTAATTCAGGAAAGCAATTAGCTACTTTTAATGACACTCCTCTAAAAGCATAGGACGCCAAGAAATAGCTATTTAATTCTTACCTTAAAGAACCTATAAAATTTAATAAAAACGTTTGATCGTATTAGAAGGAACTTTTACTGGAACCAAAGATTCACCGTAGTGTGATTCGGCTGATCTCATCAGCAGCCAGTAAAAGAAATTAACTAAAGCAGTCTCCACGAAGATTTAGTAACTGACCTAAATAACCTCAATCGAAGTGTATTAGCAATATACAAAACTCTTATGTCAACCTTTTAAAACATTTGTATCAGTACGAACTATTTAAAAACCCTAGAATTTGTTCTAAAAACTGTTCTACATTAAACAAATTTCATGCGATAAACCTATTTTTCAGTATCAATGGCGGGGTTTATACAGAAATTTATGAGGTCGAATATATACGTACATGCAAGGATAATTGACCCCATACCACCCATCACTTTCCTAAATAGAAGCTTTACTGGATAATGATTTTATAAAGGCAAATCTTATATTTCATTCACGATTCATTCACGATTTGCAATATTCTCTTAATCCCTTGATATGACTGATATTAATTACTGGCTAATGAAGAGCGAACTGGATGCTAAAAAGTCTTCTTAAATCTAAAATAATCCGCAAGTTCTTTTTTAAACTCTTTAGTTATTTAATTTATAGTTCGTCTTAATAGTTTTTATTATTGAATCTTGTGGTTCTTCACTTGGATAACAATTAATAATTCTATATTTTCCGCCTTTCTTATCAGTCTCTACAACTGTAAATTCCACATACTTACCTATTCCATCTATTAAATCTTTAACTTCTGTATTAATTATCTCTTCATTTTCATTTTCGATAATACGAGATTTCCCACCGCAACTAATTAATGCATTTTCTTTGGTAACAAAAAAATCTTTATCATTACTGCATGAGGACAGAAAAGATAAAGAAAATACTACTAAAAGAAGTTTTTTCATAGTCAAAAGTTTTTATACATAATTAACTTATAAGGCAATTTTATTAAGTAGAAGTTAAACCTTTTTTTGATTAAAATAATTAAAAAAATTTGAATGTCAATTAATTATTAAAAAAATTTTAGCTACGTATCTTTATTTACTAATGCTATTCAAAATTTATACATTATTTAAATTCAATTTAACCCTAGAGAACAATTTTTAAATTAGTTATCACTTTTATGTTGTGGCTGATTTTAATGATGTTGTTTCAAGAAGAAAATTTTTGCAAGGTTCTTTTGCTTTAGGCTCTGGAGCATTTATAGCTGCGACAATTGGTCCTGCTAAAGCAACTAGTTTCTTAAGTGGTTTTAATGGTATAAGTTTTAATCCTGTGCCAGCTAATGGTAAAGATACAATTACTCTTCCAAAAGGATTTAGTTGGCATAAAGTTGCATCATGGGGTGATCCATTATGGAGCGGAGTTGATGATTTTGATCAAATAACACGAGGAACAGGAGAATCTCAGGAAGGGTCTTTTGGGGATAATAATGATGGCATGAGCCTCTTTGATATTGAGGGGAAATCAATT
Organism: uncultured Prochlorococcus sp.; assembly: GCA_902618335.1. Lineage (GTDB taxonomy): Bacteria > Cyanobacteriota > Cyanobacteriia > PCC-6307 > Cyanobiaceae > Prochlorococcus_A. Next base: position 44,675 of record CACNAI010000001.1, read on the forward strand.
CTTGCAGTCAATAATGAATATTGCAATAGGAAAATAATTTATGGAAATAGAGCTAGCGGATTACCAGAAACATCTGATGACGTACGCAAAGGAATTGCTTCGCATGGAGTTTCTATTTTTGAAATAGAAAAGAAATTAGGAAAATGGAAAATAAAAAAAGATTCACTTTACAACAGAAAAATTACAGGTGATACCAAAATAGCTTTAGATGGACCAGCAGCTGGGTTCTATTTAATGAAAACTGATGAGGATCTAACCGGAAAAGTTGCAAAAGGTACTTTCAATAATTGTGGTAACGGCAGAACTCCATGGGGGACTTATCTAGCTTGCGAGGAAAATTTTCATGGTTACTTTTCTTCACCTTCCAATCCATCCGCCTCTATTTCCCCAGAACAAGCAAGATATGGTCTAAAGACAAAAGACAAAGGTTATAACTGGGTTATGAATCAAGATAGATTTGATTTAGTTAAGAATCCAAACGAAGTTAATAGGCACGGATACATAACTGAAATTGACCCTTCAAAGCCACAATCAATGCCAAGAAAACATACTGCAATGGGTAGGTTTAAGCATGAGAATTGTGAAGTATCTATTTCTAAAAATGGACAAGTTGTTGCTTATATGGGAGATGATGAACGAGGTGAGCATCTATATAAGTTCGTATCCAAAGGAAAATATAAAAAAGGTGCTTCTTCTAACTACGATTTATTAACTGAGGGAGAGTTATTTGTTGCTGTTTTTAATGATGATGGAACAGGTAAATGGATAAATTTAAAAGAATCTGGAATGAGTGAGCCTGAAATCGCAATTTTCACAAGACTCGCAGCTACTAAAGTTGGAGCTACAACTATGGATAGACCTGAGTGGGTCGCTGTTAATCCCAAAAAAGTAGAAGCATACTGTGCCTTAACCAATAACAAAAATAGAGGAGTTAAAGATAATCAACCAATTAACGCAGTAAATCCAAGAGAAAATAATCCTTACGGACAGATAGTTAGATGGACACCTAGCAATTCAGATCATGCATCAGTAGATTTCAAATGGGATCTTTTTGTAATGGCTGGAAATCCTGAAACAGCAGAAGGATTATACAAAGGTTCAGAAAATATAAACAAAGATAATATGTTTAATTCGCCTGATGGGATCGCCTTTGACTCTAAAGGCAATTTGTGGATTCAGACAGATGGTAAATATAGTAATTCTGGAAAATTTGCAGGAATGGGAAATAATCAAATGCTTTGTGCAAATCCAAGGACAGGAGAAATTAGTAGATTTCTTGTTGGTCCTAAGGAATGTGAAATTACTGGCATAACTTGGAGTTCTGATAAGAAGACAATGTTTGTAGGTGTACAACATCCTGGAGAAAAAAATCCAGATAGTTGTCATTTCCCTGATGGAGGTAATAGCGTTCCAAGGTCTACAGTTATTGCCATCACAAGAAATAATGGAAGAGCAATTGGATAATGTATAAAACAAAAAAATTAGGCTGATAACATGAATATATTTGGTGTTGGAATTCCAGAAATTGCTGTAATTTTTGTTTTAGCTCTTTTAATATTTGGACCTAAAAAGCTACCAGAACTAGGACGTTCAATTGGAAAAACATTGAAAAGCTTGCAACAAGCTTCTGGAGAGTTTCAAAAAGAAATTAAGAAGGCAGTTAAAGAAACTGACGAAGAAGTAATAAATGATGGTTCTGAAGTTTTTTCAGACAATAGTTTAATAACTGCCAATATTGATGAGGATGAAAATGATGACGATTAAAGTCAATTAAATCGTTTTTTTAAGATACATTAGCCATCTAAACAAAATAGTTTTCATCATTTTCCTCAATACTTGTTTCGACCCATTCAGGCGGATAGTCGCCAAGTTTGACATATTGATAAAGCTTATCTAGATCTGGATCGTAATAAGTGTCATTGATTTTTGGATCTTTGATTACTTTACTTGGATGCATAAATAAAATCTGATTTATAAAAGTGAATTTTTAAAATCATTTATTGCTTTAAATGGTTTGTCTTCAATATTTAAGGCGTGAAAATAAAGAAGACTTTTAAAAGTTAAGATGCCAAGATTAAGGAAAAATTAATTAAGAAATAAATTTGTTTAAAACAATTTCACTCATAATTGTTTAGCAAGTAATCCCTAAATAGAAATTTTATCTAAAGACAAAATATCTTGTACTTTAACCGTATTTAGCTGATCATTATTTTCTAGATTTTTATACAATCTTCTTGATTGGGGTGATTTAAGTGCGTTATTGTAATTTTCAATAAATTCCGAATCATCCAAAATAGATTTATCTTTACTTTTGAATCTTTCTTTCTGGATATTTTTTAAATTTCCAATCTCTTTTGTTTGAGCATCACGATTGCGTGGAGGAAAATTTTCTAATTTCATTATTAAATTTTGTTTTTTATATCTCCAAACCTTAAAGCGTTAAAGTAATGCAGATTCCTCAATTTTAATTTCCACTGTTTAAGAGAGATTTAAGTTGGCAATAAATTTTTTTTAAACAACTTTAATTGATCAAAACTGTTTTAACCCCCCTTACCCATTATCACTTTCCTAAAAAGGAAATTTGATGGATAATAAACCTAGAATTGAATATTTTTAAATTCTGTTCTCACACCGTTAACACATTGTAGTTTTCTGCTAACCCCTTGATATGAGTGAAATAAATTACTGGCTAATGAAAAGTGAGCCAGTCTGATTTCAGAGTGGATCTCAAGGATTTGTGATTTTTTACCCAAACTTTACCCAAACTTTTAAACTTTTAAACTTTTAAACTTTTAAACTTTTAAAAATTATCCGAATTCCCTAATCATTTTTTGATTTTAAAATAATATTTTATTTTTTCTTATTCGTATCTTATTTAATTCTTAAAGAAGAGTTCATTAAATCTTTTAAGCTGAAATTAGCTTCTATATTCTCCTCACACGAAATAGAGAAGCTTTTTCTTTTTGAAATAAATTTGATATGACTTATTTTGCAGAGCCAAATTACATAGAATATGACCTTTGGTTTGATTCAAATATTAATGCAGTTGATTTAATTAACTATTCAGATGAAAATGAATTTTGTAATTTTACGCATAAAAAATTCCATAAGATATCAAGTTTAAATTTAGTTATTGGTTCCTCAAAATATAAACAAATGATGATTTTTTCTTTTTTCTAATTTCTATGAAAAAATTATTATACATTTTTCTAGTGTTGATGTTTTTTTCCACTGGAAATTTATACTCATGGGAAAAAGTACTTGTTCCAGACTATGTAGATAAAAAAACAAAATCTCCTTGGAATTTTTCTGAGGACTTTGAAAATCAAGAAGAAGGAAAATTAAAACTCAACAAATTTACAATCAACGATAAGGGAGCAGGTTTAAAACCATTTAGAATTAAAAAAGATCCTGATGGCAATAAGTATCTTGAAGTTACAGTGAAACATGGATGGAATATTGATAAAAAAGGAGGAGGAAAGGAAAAAACTGAAAGAGCAGAATTTCAGACAAGGCAAAAAAAAACTTTAAATAAAGAAATATGGATTAGTTTTAAAACAAGACTACCTAAAGATTTTACCCATATAGACGACAGGGTATTATTTTTTCAATTCAAAAACCAGCATGATCCTATGAAAAGGAGTCCTCTTTTAGGAATCAGGTTTTATAAAAATGGAAATAGTTTAAAAATAGGGGGAGATACCGGAGGAAATGCAAGTAAATCTAGGAGTAAGGAGGAAAATTATATTCACGCCATCGGATCACAGTATAAAAACACAGGGGGAGATTGGTTTGTCAGATGGGAAAAAGATAGAGAGGAAGATAAAATCAGGGATGAAGATGATTTCAAACTCACACCAAACAAACCATTTAGTGTGACTCCATTAGGTGAATGGAGCACATATAAGATTGGAATCTTTAATACAAAGGATGATGATGGTTTTGTCCAAGTTTATAAAGATAACGAATTAATATTCGATTATGAAGGTGTCACCTATGATTGGAGTGGTGGACGTTATACAGGAAGTTATATCAGAATCGGTATCTATCGAGATAAAAAATTTGGAATTGAATACCCCGATCAATCTATCCATTTTGATGATTTTATTGTCGTCTCAGATGAAAAAACTTTAGACCAATTGATCAGAAAAAATAAAAAAACCTAGGGGACCAGAAAATTTGATCTCTCACAACAAGTGATTAAGTTGCAGCATCTTTTTTCGCCCATGTTTTATGTTTTCGGTCTAGATCAGAAACTAAATTTCTTTGATATGTCAACTTCAAGTGATTTTGAGCTAGCTGATCTTTAGCGACTTTCATATCATTTGAATAAAAATTTAATCGATCTAATTTTATCTCTTTTTTATTTTCCATAAATCTTTTTTCGAATGTTAAATTTCGATTAATTTATAAAATGCTTTTACAAAAACCCCCAGAAATTTAACTTTTTATTTGGCTTTGCTTAATTCATTCAAACAATTAAAGACATTTCTAAGGGATCTGCTGTCCAGCTATAGAAGCCCGCATCCAACCCCTATCTATTAAATTAATCAGCTCTTAATTTTTAACATAAATTTGTGAGTTGTCATATTGACGTATGAACAAAGTCTACTTACCCCATACCACCCATGACTTTCCTAAATAGGAACTTTGATGGATAATAAATTTATAGTTATTCATTGCTTAAATCAATCTATAAACTGTCATAGTGACTAGCAAGTGACTAGCAACTAGCTTTTTCTCAAACTTATTGATATGACTGAAATAAATTACTGGCTAATGAAAAGTGAGCCAGAAGCATACAGCATAGATACCTTAAAAAATGATGGTGTAACCTTATGGGATGGGATAAGAAATTATCAAGCTCGAAATTTCATGAGAAACATGAATATCGGAGATAAAGTTTTTTTCTATCATTCAAACTGCAAACCCCCAGGCATTGTTGGGCTTATGGAGGTGATAGATCAAAATATTACTGATCCTACTCAATTTGATAAAGATTCAAAATATTTTGATCCAAAATCCAAACCTGAAAATCCGAGATGGGATTGTGTGAAAGTAAAATATTTATCTAAGTCACATAAGATTCTAAGTTTATCTGAATTAAGGATTTTATTTAGTGAGGATGAGTTATTAGTAGTGAAGAAAGGGAATAGGTTATCTATAATACCTGTCCGAAATGATATAGCCAAAATACTACTTGAAAAAATTTAAAAATAATCTTAGTCATTAAAATTCATTGAAAACATATTTCCAATATAAAGTCTCGTTAAATCTCTATTTTGGAATCCTTTTTGCATCAAAAAACCTGCGATTGCAGCTTGTAAAATCCTATATTGATCCCAATTAGGATGATCCTCTACAAATTCATTCATTGCTTTTTGAAGATTTTCTTGAAGCTCACATTTAAAACTTATTACTTCATCTTTTTGCTCCAAAACATGTGGATATGAATCATAATTTGGCTTCTGCATATAAAAATTTATTGAAAAATTTGAAACTACAAGATCCAGTTTTCTTCAAAATTCATTAATAGTCAACTTACTTAAATTAAGGACAGTCTCAGTTAAGAGAATAATGAGAATATAGTCATCACAATGCAATTCATAAAAAATAATTTTTGAAAATTAATTTTTTTTGAAATATAAAGAATTTTAAAAAAATAAAAGTTTTCCACACACCTTAGATCAGAAGATATTTTTTTAAAAAAAGTTGTGGAAAAGTTGTTAAAAATTTTTTAAAGCACGGGGAAATATTTGTCAAAATTTCCAAATTTATTTATCTTTTAATCCATTGATTCCCACATGTTTTTTATTTCATAAAATAAATTTTTTGCTATTGGTATTGGCCAATACATTTCAAAAGATCTTGTTTGATCTTGACTTTCAAAAACAAATCTTAAGCTCCATTCGTTTTTCTTTCCTTCTAACTCTACATACCAAGGTAGTTGCTCTAGCTCTAAAGAAATAGATTCTTCATCCATCAATTCACTATAAATGGTATTTAGTTGACTCTTTATTTTTATGATTAAAAAATAAAGAGAATCAAATTCACATTTTTGTAACTCAATTGACCAATTATCAACACCAATCAAAAAACAAAATTTGCCTTTTTTAAAATCTCTTAGTAATCTCCATTGTTTTTGATCTTTTAACAAAATCAACCAGGCAGCAAATCAGGTTGGTCTTGTTCATCGCTTAGTTCAATTATTGACCTTTGGACTGGTTTAATGGTTGACTCCTCTAGAAGTCCATCAAAGTCATCAAAACGTCTTTGTTTAGCTCTGAAAGCAATCTTGACGGTAGTTAAGTATCTATTCGTTGATTTTCTTATTAAACTTTCTCCTCTTTTAGCAAGATCATTAGCATCAATTCCAGCATTATTTGATATGTTCATTAAAAAAAAATATTAATATAGTTATATTTTACAATTTAATGGGGCGATTCAAAACATAAATTGCAAAAAGCACTTATTTGATTTATAAAAAAATTTCATATGGAAAAAAAATTATCTGGAACGCTTGCTATTGATTTAGGAAATACTAATACTGTATTAGCTTTTCAAGGTCAGAATGATATAAATTCTGTTTTAGTTGAGATACCAAATATTACATCTTGTCCAGGAGTTATTCCCACAGCAGTTTGGTATGAAGAACCGTCAAGAATTCTGAAAATTGGTATGAGTGCTCTCAAGATGAAAGATAACTCAAATTCGGATTTGTTTTTTCATTCTAATTTTAAAAGATTAATAGGGAATCCTTTTGAGAAGCTAAACCAAAAAAATATTTTGAAACCAGCTGAATGTGGTAATAAATTTTTTAAATATTTGTGGGAAAATATCCCTCAAAAATATGAGGTCAAAAGACTTGTTTTAACTGCTCCGATTGACACATATAAAGGTTACAGAGAATGGTTGATTAACCTTTGCGAGGAAATATCTGTAGATGAGATAGCTCTTGCAGATGAGCCTACTGCAGCAAGCTTAGGGATTAAGCTACCATTTGGCTCCAAGATCATGACATTAGATATTGGAGGAAGTACGATCGATATGAATATAGTAAAAATAGAAGGAGGCGAGGGGAAATCTAGCCCAATAGCTGAACTATTAAAATTTAAAGGTAAGGATGTTAGTTCAATCTCAAAGCAAAAAATAAAATGTGCTGAAATAATAAGTAAAACAGGCTCCAAAATTGGGGGTAAAGATATTGATCAATGGATCGTAGATTATTTTGTGCCAGATAACGAATATTCAATTAATCTTATGAAGGCAGAAGAAATAAAGTGTAAACTCAGCTCATCTCTAATAAAAAATGAAAATAAATATCCAATAAAATTTTTAATTGAAAAAAACCAAGAAAAAGAGGTCTACCTAAGTAAAGAAATATTAGAAGAAATTATTATTGAAAATAATCTTCTTAATCACCTGAACTCGTTACTTAAAGATTTATTAAATGAAGCAAGAGGCAAATTTTGCACAATCGAGGATTTAGATGCAATTATTTTGGTTGGAGGGGGTACTCAAATACCATTAATTAAAGAATGGATAGAAAAAAAGATTTCAAAAGTTGAAATAAAATCGCCACCTCCTGTTGAAGCAATAGCTTTAGGCGCTTTAGCAATGACTCCAGGTGTAAAAATTAAAGACATATTGAACAAAGGATTATCTATCAGACTATTTAACAGAAGGGAACAAAAACACTTTTGGTATCCAATTTTTTGTAAAGGCCAAACATGGCCAACTGAAAACCCATTTAAACTAATTCTTCAAGCAAGTAAAAATAATCAGAAAATATTTGAAATTATAATTGGAGAAACGAAAAAAGAAAGAGAATATGATGTGATCTTTGAAAATGGATTACCAAAATTATCAGAGGTTCAAAGTGTTGAAGAGACTATAAAATGGAATCAAAAACCTCTCAAGATCGAACTAAACAATAAATCTAATCTAGGAAAAGATAACTTAACACTTTTCTTCAAAATCAATAAAAAAGCTGATTTATTAGTTAAGTGTTTTGATATTAAAAATGATTTATTAGGAGAATATAATTTAGGAAATATTTTTTGAATTAAAGCTATTCAAGAAAAACACCTTCTTCTTCATCAACATTATTTAATCGTAAATTAATACTTTGATTTTTACTAGTTGGAACTTTTTTTCCGCAAAAATCAGGTTGAATAGGTAATTCTCTATGCCCTCTATCCACCATTACAAGTAACATAATTCTTTGAGGTCTTCCCCATGAATATAAAGCATCAATTGCAGCCCTGATTGTTCTACCTGTATAAATTACATCGTCTATCAAGAGAATTTCTTGGTTCTCAATAGGAGTTGGAATGTCAGTTGCTTTTATTATTCTAGTTCCAACTCTATTTTGATCATCTCGATAAAAAGTTGGATCAATTATTCCTTTTTTAATTTTTAAACCTGTTTTAGAGAATAATTCTTTTTCTAAAACTTCTGCTAGATCAATTCCTCTGGTAGGAATACCTACCAAAAGAAGATTTTCAAGATTTTTTACTTTTTCAATAATTTCGGAAGTTAAACGAGAAAGGGTTTTTCTAAGCTCAACTTCTGTAAGTATTACAATCCTTTTTGTTTGATTCGCCATGATTTATGAAGAAGGAAAATTCGATCAATATTTTCATAAATTAGCAAAAGCTAACTATATTAAATATAAATTGTTAAAGAGTAGCTTTTAAAGCTAAATTGAAGATTGGATCACTTAATTAGGAATATGATCTGAATATGTCAAACAATAGCAGCAAAAATATAAATAGATTAAGTGTTCCTCAGAGCCCTGTAGTTCTCGCAATATTAGATGGATGGGGATATCGTGAAGATACATCCGACAATGCCATAAAAAATGCCAGTACTCCTATTATGGATTCATTATGGCATGCTTATCCTCACACTCTTATAAGCGCTAGTGGATCTGATGTGGGCCTCCCAGATGGGCAAATGGGTAATTCTGAGGTAGGGCATCTTACCATCGGTTCGGGAAGAATAATTCAACAAGAACTTGTAAGGATTTCAGATGTTGTAAAAAATAATCAGCTGGGCTTGATAGATGAATTTAAAGAAATACCTGACTTATTAAAGAAGAACAATTCTACTTTGCATATTACGGGATTATGTTCTGATGGAGGCGTGCATAGTCATATTGATCATTTATTAGGATTAATAAAATGGGCTTCTGATAATAACATTAAGAAAGTTGCAATTCATATTATTACAGATGGAAGAGATACTCCCGCAAAAAGTGCCACAAAATATTTGAATCAAATAGAGGCATGTATAAAAAAATTCAACACAGGTGAAATAGCCTCAATATGTGGGAGATACTGGATTATGGATAGAAATCTTTTATGGGACAGAACAGAAAAAGCATATACAAATTTAACAGATCCAGAGATTGAAATAACAAATATTTCTCCGCAAGATTATATAAAAAAAAGTTATCAAAATGACATAACGGATGAATTCATAGAGCCCATACGAATGTCTGAAAATTATCTCAAAGATGGGGACTGTTTGATTTGCTTTAACTTCCGTCCAGATAGAGCAAGACAAATAATCAAATCTCTTGCAGATAAAGAATTCTCAGAATTTGAGAGAAAATCTTTTCCAAAACTAGATTTAGTTACTTTTACCCAATATGACCAAAACTACTCTGTTAAAGTTGCATTCCCTCCTGAATCTCTCAATAATTTTATCGGTCAAATAGTCTCAGAAAATGGACTCAAGCAATACAGAACAGCAGAAACAGAAAAATACCCTCACGTAACATATTTTTTTAATGGAGGTGTAGAAATTCCTTTACCTGGAGAAGAAAGACATTTAATTCCATCTCCAAGAGTCGCAACTTATGATTTGGAACCTGCAATGTCTGCAGAAGAGTTGACAATAAGTTGCTCTAAAGCAATCAAAAGTGGAAAATATGCTTTTATTGTAATTAATTTTGCAAATCCCGATATGGTGGGTCACACTGGCAACATGGATGCAACGATTCAGGCTATTGAAACAGTTGATAAATGTATAGGTCAAATAGTTAATGCTACTGGAGAAATGGGTGGAAGTATTCTCATAACAGCCGATCATGGCAATGCAGAGGTAATGAAAGGTCCTACGGGAGAAGCATGGACAGCACACACTACAAATAAAGTACCATTAATTTTTATTGAAGGTGAAAAAAGAAAAATTCCGAATATGGGCAATGAAATTTTCTTAAGGGATAATGCTGGCTTAGCAGATATTGCTCCAACTTTATTGCAATTATTAAATCTCCCAATTCCAAAAGAAATGACAGGTAAATCTCTGATTAAAGAAATCGAATTAAAAGGTTATAATAAAGTCGTTCAACATGTCTAAATTTAATCCGACTCTTTAAAAAATGATTCAAATTTTAAGTTGGATATGGGTATTTTCTGGAGTTCTTTTGATACTTTTAGTTTTACTCCATAGTCCCAAGGGTGATGGAATGGGAGGAATAGCTGCTAGTGGAAGCTCGATGTTTAATAGCGCTAGTAGTGCAGAAGCATCTCTGAACAAAATCACTTGGACCTTTTTAATTATATTTTTGTCCCTTGCCATTATTCTTAGCGCTGGCTGGATTTCATAAAAAAGGGATCATTGTTGATGACCCCCTTTAAACTAAATTGATAATCTATAGAATTAGATTTTAGTTAATAATCAAAGTCTCCCCCCATTCCTGGAGCACCCGCTGGAGATGATGAATCTTTTTTCTCAGGTAAGTCTGCAACTATGCATTCAGTGGTAAGAACCATTCCTGCTATTGAAGCTGCATTTTGTAATCCTGAACGAGTAACTTTAGCAGGATCAACTATACCAGCAGAAGACATATCAACATATTCTCCAGTAGCCGCATTGTATCCATCATTAAATGGCTTGGACTTAACATTTTCAGCTATTACTGCGCCATTAGAACCTGCATTTTCAGCAATTCTCATTAGAGGAGCTGTAAGTGAAGCTTCAACAATGTTTGCTCCAATTAATTCTTCACCTGCTAAATTTTTATCAGCCCAATCTTTGAGAATTGGAGATAAATGAGCAAGAGTAGTTCCCCCACCAGGGACAATTCCTTCTTCGACAGCAGCTTTTGTAGCGTTGATAGCATCCTCAAGACGAAGCTTTTTATCCTTCATCTCAGTTTCAGTAGCAGCCCCAACCTTTATTACTGCTACTCCTCCAGCTAATTTTGCTAGACGTTCTTGAAGCTTTTCTTTATCGTAAGAGGAATCTGTTTCATCCATTTGCTTCTTGATTTGATCACATCTAGATTTGACTGCTTGCTCATTACCTTCAGCTACAATGGTTGTAGTCTCTTTGTTGATAGTTATTCTTCTACCAGTTCCAAGCATATCAAGGGTAGCGTTCTCTAATTTTAAGCCTGCATCTTCAGTAATTAGTTGTCCATTAGTTAGAACAGCCATATCTTCAAGCATAGCTTTTCTTCTATCACCAAATCCAGGTGCTTTTACTGCAGCAACATTTAGAACACCTCTTAGTCTATTTACGACAAGAGTAGCTAAAGCCTCTTTTTCTATGTCTTCAGCAATAATAACTAGTGGCTTCCCAGTTTTAGCTATTTGTTCCAGAACAGGAACCAGATCTTGAACTAAAGCAATTTTTTTATCAGTCAAAAGGATATATGGTTCATCTAGAACTGCCTCCATTCTCTCTGTGTCTGTAGCAAAATAAGGTGAAATGTAGCCTTTATCAAAACGCATCCCCTCGGTAACTTCTAATTCTGTTGTCATTGATTTTCCTTCTTCAAGAGAAATTACACCTTCTTTGCCAACTTTATCCATGGCATTAGCAATCATTTGACCAACTTCTTCATCGTTACCGGCAGCAATAGTTCCGCATTGAGCTATAGCAGTACTGTCACTTATAGGTTTGGAATTCTCCTGGATTTTACCAACGAGAAATTCAGTTGCCTTATCAATTCCTTTTTTCAAGGTTATTGCATTAGCTCCTGCAGCAACATTTCTCAATCCTGCTTTAACCATTGCATGCGCTAGCACAGTAGCTGTTGTAGTACCATCTCCAGCTGCATCATTAGTTTTGGATGCAGCTTGTCTGATCAATGCAACACCTGTGTTTTCAATGTGGTCTTCTAATTCAATCTCTTTCGCGATTGTGACACCATCATTAATAATTTGTGGAGCACCAAATTTTTTTTCTAAGACAACATTTCTTCCTTTTGGTCCAAGCGTTACAGCTACAGACTCAGCAAGGATATCGATTCCTCTCTCGAGCGCTCTACGAGCTTGCTCATTGTAAATAATTCTTTTAGCCATGTTTAGGCGGTAATTTAATAATAAGTTTTAATAATTTTTGAAACAAACATTTTAGCCTACTACAGCTAAAATATCTTTTTCAGAGAGCAAGACATATTCATCTCCTCCCAATTTAATGTCTGTTCCAGCATATTTGCTGTACAAGACTTTATCGCCAATACTCACTTCTGGAGTTTGTCGAGAACCATCGTCATTGAGTTTCCCAGGACCTACCTGAGCAACTTCTCCTACCTGTGGTTTTTCTTTGGCTGAATCAGGCAAAAGAATGCCCCCAGCAGTTTTTTCCTCAGATGCGGAAACTTTAATAAATATTCTATCTCCCAGTGGTTTTACTGTAGAGACTGTAAGTGAAACAGCTGCCATAGATTAATGGAGGATCATAATTGAGACGCTTCGCGTCATAAATAAGTGGAAAGAGGAAAACTCGATCCGTATCATCAACAACATAATCCGCAAAGAGGCAATTAAACCATACTTTAACTGTGCGGGTGGCCGAACCCATTTAACGAATCTACCCATGAGGTGGTAGTATTTTCGGATTATAAGCTGTTAAAAATCAGCTATTCATCACCTAACAATAAAAAATGGTAGCAACTCCATCAACTTCTTCAAAAACAAAAGGCGTAGTTCGTCAGGTTATTGGCCCAGTTCTAGATGTAGAATTTCCTGCAGGAAAATTGCCAAAAATATTAAATGCTTTGAGAATCGAAGCGAAAAATCCTGCTGGGCAAGAAATAGCGCTCACTGCAGAGGTTCAACAACTCCTTGGAGACCATAGAGTCAGAGCAGTAGCAATGAGCGGCACAGACGGCCTTGTAAGAGGCATGGAGGCTACTGACACAGGCGCGCCGATATCGGTACCTGTTGGAGAAGCTACTTTAGGAAGAATATTTAATGTTTTAGGTGAACCAGTTGACGAACAAGGTCCAGTAAAAACTAAAGATACTGCACCAATTCACAGAGCCGCTCCAAAATTAACTGACTTAGAAACTAAGCCAAAAGTTTTTGAAACAGGAATAAAAGTTATTGACCTTTTAGCTCCCTATAGACAAGGAGGTAAAGTCGGATTATTTGGTGGCGCTGGTGTTGGAAAGACAGTTCTCATTCAAGAACTAATTAACAACATTGCTAAGGAACATGGTGGAGTTTCAGTTTTTGGAGGTGTAGGAGAAAGAACTAGAGAAGGGAATGACTTATATGAAGAATTTAAAGAATCAGGCGTTATCAATGCAGATGATTTAACTCAATCAAAAGTTGCCTTATGTTTTGGACAGATGAATGAACCACCTGGTGCCAGAATGAGAGTCGGTTTGTCAGCACTTACAATGGCTGAGCATTTTAGAGATGTAAATAAACAAGATGTTCTTCTTTTTGTTGATAATATTTTTAGATTTGTTCAAGCCGGTTCTGAAGTATCAGCTTTACTTGGAAGAATGCCTTCTGCAGTTGGATATCAGCCAACCCTTGGAACTGATGTTGGAGAATTGCAAGAACGAATTACATCTACATTAGAGGGATCAATAACATCCATTCAGGCAGTTTATGTACCTGCTGATGACCTTACTGACCCTGCTCCTGCGACAACCTTTGCCCATCTAGATGCAACTACCGTGCTTGCAAGAGCTCTCGCAGCTAAGGGAATTTATCCAGCAGTTGACCCATTAGACTCAACGAGTACTATGCTTCAGCCTTCAGTGGTTGGAGATGAACATTACAAAACCGCAAGAGCTGTTCAATCAACTTTACAAAGATACAAAGAACTACAAGATATCATCGCAATTCTTGGTTTAGATGAGCTTTCTGAAGAAGATAGATTAACAGTTGACAGAGCTAGAAAAATTGAAAAATTCCTTTCCCAACCTTTCTTCGTTGCAGAAATATTTACAGGAATGTCTGGTAAATACGTAAAGTTGGAAGACACCATAGCTGGATTCAACATGATTTTGTCTGGTGAATTAGATGATTTACCAGAACAGGCATTTTACTTAGTTGGGAATATTGATGAAGTAAAAGCAAAGGCTGAAAAATTAAAGTCAGAAAAATAAATATCCAAATCAATTTATATTAATCACTAAATAATTTTAAATTAATGGCAATTTCTCTTAAAGTTTTAGCTCCTAATAAAAATGTTTATCAAGGTGAAGCTGAAGAAGTAATCCTTCCCAGCACTACTGGTCAACTTGGTATACTTCCAGGACATATTTCTTTAGTCACGGCTATAGATATTGGCGTTTTAAGGCTAAGGATGAATTCTCAGTGGAAATCAATAGCTTTAATGGGTGGCTTCGCTGAAATCGAATCAGATGAAGTCATAGTTTTGGTAAACAATGCTGAAATAGGATCTGAAATTAATGTTCAAAATGCTGAACAAGATCTCAAAGAAGCAAAATTAGCAATTAGTAAATTCCCTGAAAACGATAAAAATTCAGAGAAAATAAAAGCCTTGAAAGAGATTTCGAAGGCTGAGGCTAGAATTCAAGCTGCAAAGAACTAATTTTAAGCAGTACCACAAAAAGTAACTTCAGGAAACTTTAACTTGGCTTCTTCTAGTTTTTTTGTTTTACCTTCTTCTTGCCAATAATTTATTACTTCTGTAGCTTTATTCAATATTTCTACTCTTTCATTATCGGTAATCCAACTTTTATTCTCAAGTTCACTTTTTAATTTTTCCCAAGCATCATCTCTTGGCCAAAAATAATAAGCAGTTAGAGGACTTGGGCCTCCCCCGACTATTTGATCAACTGCTAATGCAACATTATCAGGTAACCACAACACTTTAATGATGAACCTTCCTTCATCAGGTTTCGGGGTATAACCAGTTGGTACTCCATCTTCATCAATTGTGGCAGCTGCTAAAACAGCTGAAGCACCCATCATTCCTGAATTAGGAGAAGAATTTTTAGATTTTGGGTCATCACTGTTTTTTTCTTTTGGATTTTGATTTAACTTATCTGATGATGTCATTCAATATGTTTATGTTCATTAAATAATTTATCAGTTTATGGTCACATTTTGATTGATTTTTCAAAATTTTTTGATTTTAGTTGTGGACCCTTTCAAAAAAGCATTTTTATCTATCATGAGTAACTTGATAAAAGTCATATATTGTAGCTTCCAATGAATCCCAAAGATCTTTAGGGATATCGTTTTCTTCTGCAAACATTCCAAGCTGACTAACCAAGCCTCTGGCTTGTGAAAGTTTCGAATCATATGAATCTGACTTATTCATTTTTGAACTTTAAACTTTATAAAAATAAATCTATTAACTGGATTAGTCAAATTTTAAAATTCTAAATCAGAAATTTCTTTTAATGCGGCAGTACTTAAAACCTCTGGGTTTGCATCTTGGACCAGAACATCATCTTCTATTCTTATCCCAATGCCTTTCCATTTCTCGTCAATAAGAGGTTGTCCCTCTGGGACTGGGATCCTATCACTTATATAGATTCCAGGTTCTACCGTCAGAATCATTCCATTCTGTAATGGAACTTCATAATCCCCCATTCTATATGCACCAACATCATGAACATCTAATCCAAGCCAATGTCCAGTTCTGTGCATGTAAAGATGTTTATAAGATTGATTTTCAATTATCTCTTCAGTACTACCCGCCAATAAACCAATTTCTCTTAATCCCTCTATCAGAATTTTTAAAGCAACATTATGAACTGTACTAGAATTAGATCCAGTTACAGCACTTTTAATTGCATTTTTCTGGGCACTCAATACAATTTCGTAAATAACTTTTTGCTCTTTAGTAAATTTTCCACCTATTGGAATAGTTCTTGTTATGTCTCCATTGTAATAATCAGTTAGTGAGCAGCCAGCATCTACCAACAATAAATCTTCTTTATTTAATGGTGAGTTATTCAATGTGTAATGCAAAATACATGCATTATCTCCCGAAGCAACAATTGAGTTATAAGCAGGACCTCTAGCACCTTTTTCCAAAAAGAATCCCTCTAGAAGGCCCTGAATTTGTCTTTCATTTCTTTTGGTTGAAATAGATGCTCTAACTAGTTCATGAGCCTTATCAGCCTTAAACTCTTTTTCAGCTCCTTCTAAACCCCATCTAAAGCCCTGCCAGACTTCACTGATGACATCTTTAGGAGCAACAAACATAATGAATCTCTCTCCTTTTGGCTTATGCGATAAGAAAAGAGCAATTGCATCTGGCTCATCGAAACCAGTTAAATACCAGAAATTACTATCTTGTCTGAAAGGATATTCACAATCAGCATGATGCTTTACAAGATTGGCCCCAGGAATGATAGCAGCTTTTCCATCTAATTTATTAAGGAAAATTTCTCGTCTCTCTTCAAAAACTTTATTGTCTTGTTTAAACATAAATTGTATGTTGGCGTGTTTAAAAAAAAATGGAAGAATGAGTTAAACAGATTTAGTACCTAAATTATTTTAATGGAACCAAGTGTTTACGTTTTAATTTTGCTTATTATTATAATTTTAATTGGGTCAGCATGTTGTTCGGGAGTTGAAGCAGCTTTTTTAGCTGTAAATTCAATTAGAATTCTAGAAATAGCCTCAAAACAAAAACCAAAAAGTTCGGCTAATCAACTCCTAAAACTTAGAAAACATCTTGGAAGAACATTAACTGTAATTACTATTACTAATAATGGATTTAACATAATTGGAAGTCTTATTTTAGGCGTATATGGAGCATTAGTAATTAATAGTAGTTATGGCTTAACACTGTTTTCTATTTCCTTTTATATACTTGTTGTTTTGGTAGGAGAAGTATTACCTAAGGCTCTTGGTACAAGATTTTCAGTTCAAATAGCATTATTATCCGTACCTATCTTGAGAATATTAAATACTTTAATGAGACCATTTTTAATATTAATAGAACAAATCTTTCCAGTAATTACCGCTGAAAATGAAATTTCAACTGATGAAGAAGAAATTAGACAAATGGCAAAAATTGGAAGTCAGAAAGGATTGATAGAAGCTGATGAAGCAGCAATGATATTTAAGGTTTTTCAACTAAATGATTTAAAAGCAAAAGATTTAATGATCCCTAGAGTATCAGCACCTTGCCTTGATGGGTCTTCTAAGCTTGGTGAAATCTCAAAACTCATAATGTCTGACAACTCTCCATGGTGGGTTATTTTGGGAGATAAAGTTGACAAAATACAAGGTGTAGTTAAGCGGGAAAACATATTAGCAGAATTGATTAACGGCGAAAATAAGAAATTATTATCAGAAATTTGCGAACCTGTGGACTACATTCCAGAAATGATTAAAGCAGATCAATTATTAACAAGATTTGACAAGAATAATAAAGGAGTGAAAGTAGTAGTAGATGAATTTGGTGGATTCGTGGGGATTATTGGTGCAGAAGCCGTTTTAGCTGTTTTAGCTGGTTGGTGGAAAAAATAAATCATGAAACATTTGAAAGTTGATAAAAATTATATACTTTTAAAAAATTGGTGGGAGACTATTGATCTTACCAACTATGAAAAAAGTTTTTTTAATAGAGAAATAATCTCTTTTAATCAACAACTCTTTAGGCTCAAAGAAAAAAAAATAAGAATTGGTACATATGGTAAATCAGGTGTAGGAAAATCCTCAGTTTTAAATTCTTTATTAAAAAAAGATATATTCAAAACAGATATTATCAATGGAACCACAAGAGAGATACAAGCAAAAACTTGGACAATTAAACATCAAAATATCAATATTGTAGAGTTGCTAGATTCTCCAGGATATGATTTCTGTAATATTAAATTTCCAGAAAAAGTTTACTCTCGTGTAAATCATTCAGATCTTATTTTATTCATAGTTTCGGGGGATTTAAATAGAAATGAATTAAGCGAAATCCAATCCATGATTAAAGATGGAAAAAAAATTATTGTAATTTTAAATAAAATCGATCTTTTTAAAAAAAATGAATTAAATGAAATAATAGAAAATATTAAGTTTAAACTCCCAAAAGATTTAAATATTCCAATAATTATTAATCATGAAAATAATCTTAAAAATTACTTAACAAAAATAATTAATAAATATGGTGAGATATTATTGATCCTAAATTCTTTGCAATTGGCTGACAAATTGTTTCTGCGAATAAAAGAACAAAGATTGAAAAGGAGACAGAAATTAGCGCAGTCAACTATTGGTAAATTTTCGACTATAAAGGCGTCAGCAGTAGCTCTCAATCCTTTTATTTTATTTGATGTTGCTGGTAGTTTCGCGCTAGATACTGCATTGATTAGCGAGTTAAGTAAAATTTACGGCCTCAAATTGAAAAGTGAATCTACAAGAAAAATATTTAAAAATATATCCATTAATAATTTATTTTTAGGAGTCACTCAAGTTGGTGTAAATTCATCATTCAACTTTGTTAAGAAGGTAATTCTATTAACAGCACCTTTTACTAATGGGCTTTCATTATTACCCTATGGACCTATAGCAATTATTCAAGCAGCAATCGCAGTGCGGTCTACAAAAAACTTGGGGAAATTAGCAGCAAAAGAAATATTTATAAGAAGCAAAGCTTCTTTTATAGAACCAGCTATTATGATTCAAAATATGACTTTTAATGACCCAGAAATTTTTAACCACATAAATATTTATTTTTCAAATAGAAATTTAAATAATAATTTTATTAGTTTTCTACCTTAAAACTTAAATGGAAAAAAGCATTGCAATATTTGGCACTAGTGCAGATCCACCTACAATTGGGCATAAAAAAATACTTGAGGAATTGTCCAAAATATATGCTTGTACGATCAGTTATGTGAGCAACAACCCCAACAAAATTCACAAAGAGGACATCTCAATTCGTAGCCATTTATTAAAAACTCTTATTGAAGATTTAGAAAATCCTAAAATTTTATTTAACCAAAGTGTTAGTAGCCAATGGGCAGTTGAGTCAATTAAAAAATGTAAAAAAATTTATGAATTTGACAATTTAGATTTTGTTATTGGCAGTGATTTAATTAAAGATATTTTCTACTGGAAAAATTTTGATAAAATTATGGAGGAGGTTAGTTTTCTAGTAATTTTAAGAGAGGGATATCCTGTTGAATCAAATACTCTTAAAATGTTAGAAACTTATAAAGTGAAATTCAAGATTTCAAGCATAAAAATCCCAAAAATTTCAAGTTCTAAGTTCAGGTCAAATTTTAATTATTCTAATTTACCAACTTCATTAATAGATTTTGTTAAAAAGAATAATTTATATGAATCCACCAAATTAGTTGAATGAAGTTTTTACTTGCTCAAATTAATCCTGTTGTTGGAGATTTAGAGGGTAATGCAAAAAAAATATTTTTTACTGCTTCGAAAGCTAGCTCAACTTCTTGTGATTTAGTTCTTACTCCAGAATTATCATTATGGGGTTATCCAGCAAATGACCTACTTTTAAAAAAAAATTTAATTAATAAGCAGTATCAAATTCTTGACCAATTAGCTTTAGACATTAATAAAAAATTTAGAAACTTGAGTATCATAGTGGGGGTAGCTGAGATAATAAATGATTCTTTTTTCCCAAATCTTTATAATTCTATTGCTTTGATTGAGCACGGTGAATGGAAAATAATTGCTCGTAAAATTATTCTTCCCACATATGAAGTATTTGATGAGAAAAGATACTTTAGATCAGGAGAAAAAGTTTCAGTATTAACTAAAAAAATTAATAACAAAACTTGGCGACTTGGCTTTACTATTTGTGAGGATTTATGGGTCAACAAAAATATAGAAGGTAGAGGAATACATAAAAAGAATCCTATTAATGATTTAAAGTTGAAAAAAGTTGATATTTTAGTGAATTTATCAGCCTCCCCATATACCTTCAAAAAGTTAGAGCTAAGATCTAAGGTTTCAAGTTTTGCTGCTCAATATCTTCAAGTACCTCTGATATATGTAAACCAGATTGGAGCAAATGATAATTTAATTTTTGATGGAAATAGTTTTATTCTTGATAAGAATGGATTTAAAATTAAGCAATTAAAATCTTTTTCAGAAGATCTCTCCAGCTGGGACATTGAGCAAACAAAACCTCTAAAAAATAAATTTGAAAACTCTGAAATGTCATCAATTTTTGATGCATTAGTACTTGGTGTTAAAGATTATGCAAAAAAATGTGGATTTAAAACAGCTTTAATTGGACTAAGTGGTGGCATTGATTCAGCACTAGTTTCAGCACTTGCGACAGCTGCCCTTGGAAGTAATAATGTTTATTGCGTTTCAATGCCCTCTAAGTGGAGCTCATCTCATTCCAAGAGTGATGCGAAAGAATTAGCGAGAAGATTAAAAATAAATTTCAACAGCATCCCAATTGAAAACCTGATGAACTCATTTGAAGAATCTTTTATAAAAACTATAGATTTCGAGATGGCCGAAATAACAAACCAAAACATTCAATCAAGAATCAGAGGAACGCTTTTGATGGCTCTAGCAAATCAAGAAAAGCATTTATTACTTTCAACAGGAAATAAATCAGAGCTAGCTGTAGGATATTGCACACTTTATGGTGATATGAATGGGGGATTATCGGTAATTGGGGATTTATATAAAACGAATGTTTTTAAATTATGCAATTGGCTTGATAGCGAAGATTCAATTAATCACAGAAAATCATATATGTTAGATACTAGTGGAGATTTAATTGGAGAAAATATAAGGACGAAAGCTCCAAGTGCCGAATTAGGTCCTGATCAATTAGATACTGATTCTCTCCCACCTTATTCTATTTTAGATAATATTCTTAAAGGGATTATTGAAGAGAAAAAAGATTTAAAACAACTTGAAGAAGACGGCCACGCAAAAGAATTAGTTTTAAAAATAATCTCACTTATTAAAAAAGCAGAATTCAAAAGAAAGCAGGCGCCTCCAATTTTAAAACTTAGCAGTCAATCATTAGGAACTGACTGGAGAGTTCCAATTGCAATATCATATTAATTGTTTTTTTTATTGAATATTTTTCTGAAATTAAAAAAGAATTAATTATTAATGATATTTCTGTAAAACTAAAATCTAATCCTGAGCAAACTCTTCTAGTTTGCTCTGAATTATTTTACAAAAATAAATTAGCTAAAAAAAGAAGTTCTAAAGGCGGACGTCCTTATCATCTCTACTTCAAGAATAATTTTTCTATATAAGAGATGGCATGAATAAGGAATCATTTCTGAGTTATTAGAACTAATAGATAAATAATGATTGAGAGCAATTTGAATACTACTAACTCAAAATTTGATCATAAAAATAATTGGGAAAATTATAATCTCGAAGTTTCAGCTTATAAAAAAGAAAGAAAGGGAGATTTAAAAGCAGCAAACAACCTTGCAAAAGCTTTCGAAGGGGAAGTAATAAAAAATTGATACTCAAAAAGTCTTTCTCATTTTAAATACTTGATTTGGATTAATTACGAGATTGGCAATTTCTTTATAGCAACCCAAGCTTACTCAACATTTTTTATCGGATAAAAATATTCTTGGATTTTTTTTAAAGGCCTTTTAAGAGAATTAAGATTTATACCTTTTCTAATAGCAAGAATTATGCCCGCAGCTTCTAAATAATTATCCACTTCAAAAAGATTATGATAATCTAAAAATTCATTAGTAACTGTTAATGAATTTTGATTTTTCACAGAGATAATATTTAAACCTTTTTCAATACCTGCTAGTACTGCTTCTCCTCCTAACGCTCCATTAGGAACTACAATAGATTCAATCTGATCAGGGTGAAGTGAAATTAATTCATATTTAGCAGGTAATTCAACAATGTCAGGTGCATTGCTTAAACCAATTAGTACTGATGGTAAGAAGGTGTATCCTATTTCTTCTGCAGCTGCACGAGGATCTAAATTTTCATTCAACTCAATTTGACCTAAAGCTGGTGCGTGAGCACATGGAACTTTTAAGAATTTGCTTATCAGATGACTTATAACCGCTTCGACTCCAGAAATAGGGTCAACCCCTTTCCCCTCTCGATAAATATTTGTTTCTAGAGAATCTGAATCATCTGGAAATTTTGCTACAACTGCTATTGCCGAAACTCCCATTTCAATTAAATATTTACCAGCATCAATTAGAGTATCAGGATTTTCAATTATGCCACCGCTAATTTTTGACAAATCAGAATCAATAACTATGTTTAATGGTTTATTTGTTACCACATAAGAATGAACGTTAATTCCTAAAGTAGAAACACACGCATCAGCAACTTGTAAATGTCTTACTAATATTTCACTTTCAATTCCTGAATCAAAAATTATCCCAATTTTCTGTTGCTTTACTCTTTTTAAAGCGATTTCTCCTTTCGCAAGTCGGTCTAAACTATAGCCCTCAACATAAAAAATGTTTTGGTTTTTTTCAGAAAGAGTCCCACCATTCATTACATTTGGATGAGTAATTAAACATCCACTTGCCGATGCCAATAATTTTGCGGTGGGAAGTGCATCCCCAGCAAAACCTCCTATCTCGCAACCTATACCAGTTGGAACAATGAATATTGTTGGTGAAATTTCCATAAAAAATATTTTAATTTATATTCTTCTTTAAATAGCTAATACAGCTTTGATTTTAAGTTTTTTTGTTTCAAAAGAGTCAATAGAATTTTGAATATCAACAATTGACCATCGAATTACATCACCTTTTTTTTCTAAATTTGAAATGATAAAATTCCTTAAATTTTTTATTTTTATTGAAACTGGCCAATCCAAATAAAAATCAACAGTTGTTAATTTCATTTTTGATACTTACCAAATTGATCATTATATAAATCATCTTCAACTTGTTCACCAATAACAACATGCAAATCTGACTTAGGATATGCCACACATAAAAGTGCAAAGCCCTTTTCCTTTAAATCATCATTTAATCCCATAGCATCCTCTTGCACAACAGATCCTTGTAATATCATTGATGCACAACTTGTACAAACTCCTGAGCAACAACTATTTGGTAAATCAATTCCATTCATTTTTGCAGCTGAGATAATATCTTGATCTTCAGAACATGAAAAACTAAAAGTCTTTTGCTCAAATTGAACTTTGATATTGAATTCAGGCATATTATAAATCGTCTCGCTAAACTGATGAACCTCCTACAACCTCTAAAATTTCTTGCGTAATAGCAGCTTGTCTAGCTTTATTATAGGTTAGATTCAAGGTACTTGCTAATTCTTTCGCGTTATCACTCGCATTATTCATCGCAGTCATCCTGCATGCCAGTTCTGAAGCTGCTGATTCTTGAAGCGCTCTAAGTACCTGATTTTGTAAATATAAGGGTAATAATGAATCTAATAGTTGATCAGGACTTTGTTCAAAGACAATGTCTGAAGGTAACTTTTCTGATTCGTTTTTTTCAATATTTGATTTTTCAACAAGTAACTTACTATCTTTTGTGGTCAACCTAAAAATTTCATCATTATCTTCAGCAATACCTTGGGGGTCTAGTGGCAAAAGGGTTTGAACGACAGGAGCACAACTAACTAGAGTAATAAATTTGGTGTAAATAATTTCTACCCTATCAGAATTTTCTGAAAGGAATTCAGCTAAAATTTCATTTGTAACTCCCTCAGAATCCTTAACTGTGGGTACCTGTTCTAGTTCTTTGAAAGTACTGTTAATGACATATCTATCCTTTCTATTTTGAAAGTATCCAATAGCTTTCTTCCCTACCAAAATCAAATTTGGCTGATACCCTTGTTTGATTAATTCTGCATATCTTATTTCTACCTTTTTTATTATGTTTGTATTGTAACCACCGCATAAACCTCTATCCGCAGTTATGCAAACCAAGGTTATACTTTTTACTTCTCTCTTAGATAATAAAGGAGAATCTACGGCTTCGAATTGTACTCTAGATTGAATATTTTCTAAGACCCTTGCAAGTTTATCTGCAAAAGGTCTACTTTTAAGAACTTGATCTTGAGCTCTCCTTACTTTTGCAGCTGCAACAAGTCTCATAGCTTCTGTTATTTTTCTCGTATTTTTAACAGAAACGATTCGATCTCTAATCTCTTTTAGATTTGCCATGGTATCTCCTTAAATAAATTTAAACTGTGGCAAGCATTGATGATTTAACTTCGTTTATCACCTCTTTTAGTGTTGCTTCTAATCCATCATTTAATTTCTTTTCTTTGAGAATCTCTTCTATAAATTCTGCTTTATTTAACTTTAGGTATTCCCTAAGTTCAGTTGCAAATTTTGTAACATCTTCAACAGGTACCTCATCAATAAGACCTTTAACTCCTGCGTAAACAACTGCAACTTGTTCTGCAAGGTTCAGCGGAGAGAATTGAGGTTGCTTTAATAACTCTCTTAGTCTTTTCCCTCTTTCGAGTTGCTGCTGAGTTGCTTCATCAAGATCAGATGCAAATTGAGAAAAAGCAGCTAGTTCATCAAATTGTGCTAGTTCTAATTTTAAAGTTCCTGCAATTTTTTTAATTGCTTTTGTCTGAGCTGCTCCTCCAACACGACTAACAGAAATACCAACATTAATAGCTGGTCTTAATCCTGAGTTAAATAAATCTGCACTCAAAAATATCTGTCCATCTGTAATTGAAATAACATTAGTTGGTATGTAAGCCGAAACGTCCCCCGCTTGAGTTTCAATAATTGGAAGAGCTGTCATAGAGCCCCCTCCCATTGCATCAGAAAGTTTTGCGGCTCTTTCTAGTAATCTACTGTGTAAGTAGAACACGTCTCCAGGATAAGCTTCTCTTCCTGGAGGTCTTTTTAAAAGAAGAGACATTTGTCTATAAGCCTGAGCTTGCTTTGTTAGATCATCATAAATAACAAGTGTTGCTTTCCCTTGGTACATAAAATGTTCAGCAATTGCTGCTCCGGTATAAGGTGCTAAGTACTGTAAAGCAGCTGGTTCTGAAGCTCCTGCACTAACTACGACTGTATAATCTAGAGCTCCTCTCTCTCTTAAGACCTCTACGATGTTTGCTACTGATGCTGACTTCTGACCAATAGCTACGTAAACACAAACTACATCTTGACCTTTTTGGTTGATTATTGTGTCGATAGCAATCGCAGATTTTCCAGTTTGTCTATCACCAATAATTAATTCTCTTTGACCTCTTCCAACAGGAATCATTGCATCAATAGATGTGATACCTGTTTGCATTGGTTCATGCACTGATCTTCTCTTAATTATTCCAGGAGCCATTTCTTCAATCAATCTAGTATCACTTGTTGGAATTTCCCCTTTCCCATCTATTGGTTGTCCGAGAGGATTAACAACTCTCCCCTGCATTGCTTCACCAACGGGAACAGATGCGATTTTACCTGTGGACTTAACGTTACTTCCTTCTTGGACACCAAGTGCCTCTCCCATTAAAACGGCTCCAACATTATCATCTTCAAGATTTAAAGCTATACCTTCGGTACCATCCTCAAATTCCAATAATTCACCTGCCATGACCTGATCTAAGCCATATATTCTCGCAATGCCATCACCGATTTGCAGAACAGTTCCTACATTGCTAACACTTACAGATTGGTCATAATCAGTTATTTGTTGTTTTAAGATTGAACTGATTTCATCAGGGCGTATAGATACCATGGATTTAAGAATTTAAGGTTGATTTTAAAGTTACTTGGAAAGAGATAAGCCAAGTTTTCTTATTTGTGAAGCAAGAGAAGCATCAATTACTTTTGATCCTACACTGGCGACGAAACCACCAATAAGAGATGGGTCGATTTTAGTTACAAGTTCTAATTTTTCTGTTCCAGCAATATTGATGATTTTTTGGGTAATTAAACCTTTCTGTTCATCAGTAAGCTCGACTGCAGAAGTAACAGTTGCCAAAGCAATATTACTATTTTCTCGGTAAATCTCTAAAAACCTATCAAGAATTGAAGTAAGGATTCCAATTCTTTGCCTATCGGCTAATAATTTTAAGAAATTCAGTAAAGAAGAATTAACCTTATTTGAAAAAATTTCAACAATGATTTTCTTCTTAGCATCTGTTTCTAAAATGGGAGAGGATAGTGCCTTCTCCAATTCAGGGGAATCATTTATTAATTCCAAGAGTTGTTTAACCTCAGAAACCATCTCTTCAGTTTGCGAATTTTCATTCACAACTTGAAGTAATGCCTCTGCGTATGGTGTAGTAACTGAATTTAAAAGTGGCATTAGTTCACCTCAATATTGTTAATTGATTGAGTTACCAAATTTTCTTGTGTTGTCTTATCAAGTCGATTTGGGAGAGAATCTAAAGCTTTCTTAATTGCCAGTTCAACAGCTTCTTTTCGAAGTTGAGAAATTGCTCTGGATGCTTCAGAGCTCTCATCAGAGATTGCACTTTGTTTAATTCGTGCCATCTCCTCTATCGCTTTTTTCTCACTTTCCATTCTGATTGATTCAGATCTTTTAAGGGAATCTGCTTTTATTTGAGAAGCTTTTTCTTCTGCTGAAGATAAATCTTTCTTCGCCTTTTCTAAAGCTTGAGTTGCATTTAGTAGTCGATCTTCAGCATCTTTTAATTCAAGAAGGATTCCTTCTCTCCTTTTTTGAAGCATTTTACCAAGGAAACCAGGCAAAAATTTATAAAGACCGAAAACTACTACAGCCCAATTAAGGATATTAGTTTCGAATAAATTGAAGTTCAATCCAAAACCTTCTGTAGCTAAAAGAGTTAAATTCATTTTTCTAGAATCAATCTATTAACAATAAGTTCGCTTAGATCATCAGCCTGTTTAGAAAGTTGATCACGAGCAGCAGAAGTCTGACTTTCAATTTCTAGTCTTGCTTTTTCTTTTGAGGCATTTGCTTCATTGTTGGCAAGTTCTAGTGCTTCTTTATAGAGCTTGTCAGACTCATTCTCAGCTTCGCTCACAATTCTTTGGGCTTCTGTACGAGCACTTTGAAGCTGAGTTAATAAATCAGCTTCTAATTTTTTAACCTCAGAAAGTTTATTTTTGGCCTCAATAATATTATTACTTACAAACTTTTCTCTTTTTTCTACAACATTGCCAACAGGCTTAAAAAAGAGAGAATTTAATATGTAAGTAAGTGCAACTACTTGTATCGCCATTAGTGGCAAAGTGGCATTTATATCAAATAATCCACCTTCTGTAGCACCAAAAAAATTAAAGGCCAACATATGTTTTAGTTGAAGTTAAAAAATTAAATTTAAATATTGCTAATAAGGATTAGAAGCAATATTAACTTTTAGGAAAAAGGATTCGCAAAAAGTAGTACCAAAGCCACAACTAATCCGTAAATTGTTAATGACTCCATGAAAGCGAAAGATAAAAGAAGAGTTCCTCTGATTTTACCTTCAGCTTCTGGCTGACGGGCAATACCCTCAACAGCACCTTGAGCTGCGTTACCTTGTCCAAGACCTGGGCCAATAGCACCTAGACCAACTGCTAAACCAGCAGCTACAACTGATGCAGCGGAAGTAATCGAATCCATAATTTTGAAATAAAGAGCTTAATACTTTTGATAATCTTTGTTGTCATACACGCTTGGACATCCTTTGTTTTAAGAATGGGTCTGATATTTTCAGACCTACGCGATTAGATATTTTGCCAGATTACAGACCCTTTGTAAAAGCGTCTGAATGTATTGGAAGACAGCTAATGATGTTCTTCAACAGCTTCTCCAATGTAGTAGGCCGCTAGAGTTGCAAAAATCAATGCCTGAATTGCACTAGTAAATAATCCTAGGAACATAACAGGTATTGGGAGAATTAGCGGAACTAAAAAAACTAGAACACCAACAACAAGTTCATCAGCCAAAATATTTCCAAATAGCCTGAAAGATAGTGATAAAGGTTTCGTAAAGTCCTCTAGAATTTTAAAAGGAAGCATAATAGGAGTTGGGTGAACATAATATTCGAAGTATCTCCAACCCTTATTGCTTAAACCTGCATAGAAATAAGAAAGTGAAACCAATAAAGCCAAGGCTATAGTTGTATTAATATCTGCAGTAGGTGCTCCTAGTTCTCCACTTGGTAACTTAATCAATCTCCAAGGAATTAAAGCTCCTCCCCAATTACTAACAAATACAAATAAAAATAAAGTACCTATAAATGGCATCCAATCTCTATATACTTTTTCACCTATTTGCGTCCTAGCAAGATCTCTTATGTAATCCCAGAGGAACTCAAGCAGGTTTTGAAGGCCTTTAGGATCATTTTCCATTTTTTTAGTTCCTAAAGAAATAAAAACTAATAACGCTCCTAATAAAATCCAAGATGTTAAAAATACCTGCCCATGAAGTCTGATATTTCCAATTTGCCAATAAAGATGTTGACCAACTTCTAATGCTGCAAAATTTGTTAGCAAGGAATTAAAAAACATTTGTTTTGAATAAAAAAATTTACTTAAGAACGTGAAAAATAAAGAATGAGTGAAGGCTTATAAATGAAAAAACCTATCATCGCAGGAAAAATCTCCAAAGATCCTAGCTTGCTTGCAAAAATAAAGAGGCAAACTGGAACTAATAGTTGCAATTTTGATACACCTGATGATTCTTTACCAAGTTTCCCAATACTTTTGGCAAGCAAACGTAGGTAAAAAATGCCGGCAATTGCACCTATAAAAATACTAAAACCAAAAGTAAAGCCTAGAAAAATTCCAGTTATTGATGCTAATAGAATAGAAACAATAAAAGTAATTCCAAAAATTGTTAATTGCAATTTTGTGTATTCATCATTTTGGGAAAGCAAATGATCTATTTGATTGGCAATGCCAGATTTACTTTCTTTGATGATCGAATTATTTAGGGATTGAGGAGATTGAACATTCTCATTAGAAGGATGCTCAAGTTTTTTTCTATTTGAGTCCACTGATGTGAACATAGTTTAGAAACCCCTCTGAATGGTTTTAAGTAAGTATATAAACTCACGGAATCTATCACGGAGAGGTACCTTTTAGCTAGTTTTTTTTTATAAAAAATTAATTCTTAAGATTTCTGATAAATCTGTAGGCCATTTTTTACTTTATTCTTCAAAAATAAAATTTATGAAAACTCATCTTTTTAATTGCGTTAACACTTTAAAACGTTAATAAAAGACTTGGCAAAATCTCAATTAAACGTCTCAATAGTAAATATACATCTAAAAAATTGGAGATAAGTCAAGAAAAAATAAAATATAAAAGAATTTCTAAGAGAAAAAAAACCTTTAGTTTTAATCACAAAAAAAATTTCAGCAATTTAATAGAGTCTATATTTCCCTTACCTTGGGCGATATGGCCTTATGAAGCAAAAATCCTCATTGTCATCATTGGAATTTGGTCAATATTAGGAATATGCATACTAGGATCATCAAGTTGGTGGGTGGCTAGTAGGGAAATGGGAAATTGGGCTTTCTTCTTAAAAAAACAAATCATTTGGACAATTCCAGGAATTGGTATATTTTATTTCGTTCTTAATACAAACATTAGGAATCTTTTAAAATTTTCAAGAATTATTTTTTATATTTTATTCTTTTTGATTTTACTTACCAATTTTACTGGAATTACAGTTAATGGATCTTCAAGATGGCTAGTGCTTGGCAATTTACGTCTGCAGCCATCTGAATTAATTAAACCTTTTTTAATTCTAGAAGCCTCTAACCTGTTCGCGCATTGGAATCTAGTAAAGAATGATAAAAAATTAATTTCAATAATTTCCTTTGGTTTATTAATTTTATTAATACTAAAACAACCTAATTTAAGTACTGCATCATTAACTGGGATTCTTCTTTGGGTAATGGGATTATGTGGAGGTGTAAAACTAAGCTCTCTTTGCTCATTTGCTTCAATAGGATTCATTACTGGATGCATTAGCATCCTAAATAACGAATATCAAAAACTTAGGGTTACTTCATTTATAAATCCTTGGAAAGATCAACAGGAGAGTGGATTTCAATTAGTACAAAGTTTATTAGCTATAGGTTCAGGTGGTCTATTTGGACAAGGTTTTGGACTGTCTATACAAAAATTACAATATCTACCGTTCATGTATACAGATTTTATTTTTGCCATTTTTGCAGAAGAATTTGGTCTATTAGGATGTACTTTATTCTTAGGGTTTTTAGCAATATTTTCTTATATAAGCCTAAGAATTAGTCTTAAGTGCAGGAACAACTATACTAAATTAGTTGCTATTGGATGTGGTGTATTGTTAACAGGGCAATCAATAATGCATATTGCTGTAACAACAGGTTCAATGCCTACTACAGGCTTACCGCTCCCATTCATTAGTTATGGTGGTAATTCATTAATAGCGTCTTTTTTTATTGCTGGAATGTTAGTGAGATGTTCATTAGAATCAACAGGATTCATTGGCATGATTAGTACACGAAAGACTGTTAATTAGTTAGAATTTAGAGGATTTATGTGAAGCCATCGAATCATTTACTTTAGTTATTTCAGAATTATCTCAAAAGGGTAATCTGCTTATGCAGAGTGGTCTTAATAGTCCTGGTCCATTTACTATATTTTTGGTTTTCAGCGCAGGACTTTTAACAAGTCTTGGGCCATGTTCATTATCATTACTTCCAGTGACAATTGCTTATATAGGCGGAACAGAGAAAAATAAATTTAAACTTATTAGTTTTTCAGGAGGTGTAGTTTTTTCGCTTGTTGCACTTGGGGCTGCGAGTGGATTCTTAGGTAAGATATATGGGCAAATTCCATCTTATTACACTTCATTTGTTGCCCTAATAGCAATAATAATGGGTTTAAATTTGTTAGGAATTCTAAAGTTTCAGTTTCCGAATGGACCTGATATAAAAATAATTGAAGACAAAATACCAACATTTATAGCACCTTTTGCCATAGGGACTACTTTTGGATTAGCTTCTTCACCTTGCATTACTCCAGTTTTAGCAACTCTTTTGGCTTGGGTATCGCAAGCTAAAAACCCGATAATATCTATTATTTTTTTATTTTTCTTTGGGATAGGCCAAGTAACCCCATTAATCATTGCAGGAGCTACTGCAGAAAACTTAAAGCAATTTTTAGCTCTTAGAAAATTTAGTCAAATAATTCCGACTTTAAGTGGGATATTTTTAGTTTCCCTAGGGTTATTAAATTTATTTTCAAATTGGATTTAAATGATTATTTTTAAGAATCTAATTTTAAAACTATCAAGTTTAAAATTTGCTATATCGCTGATACTCTTCATTGCTATTACCAGTGGAATAGGTACTTTTATACCTCAAGGTAGTAATAATAAATTCTATATTGATAATTTCGATAGAGCTCCCATTTTTGGATTTTTAGATGGAGAAAAAGTCTTAAAACTTCAATTGGATCATATATATACAAGCTTTTGGTTTTTATTTACATTAATTCTTCTTTGCATTTCTTTGGCGGCTTGTAGTTTCAGGAGGCAAATTCCTTCATTAAAAGCTTCATTAAAATGGATTGAATATAAGAGCGAAAAACAATTTAGCAAACTGCAACTAACTACAAGTCATCCAATCAATCAAGATGGAGAACATATATCAAAAGTAGATTTATTACTTAAAAAAAAAGGATGGAAAACATACAAATTTAGTAGTCATATTTCTGCAAGAAAGGGGTTAATTGGAAAAATTGGTCCTTTAGTTGTACATATCGGATTAATAATCTTGCTTATAGGTTCAGCATATGGAAGTTTTACAAGTCAATCAAAAGAACAATATTTACTGCCTGGAGAAACTTTAGATCTTGTTAATGAGAGCACAAACTCAAAAGCGAATATAAAATTAGTCGATTTTTCTATAGAACGTGAAAGTGATGGTGTGCCCAAACAGTTTATTTCAAAATTAAATTTTTCTTCTGAAGATCTAAATTTAAATGAAATAAAAACAACCAAAGTTAATCACCCAATCAGGTTTAAAGGATTAACTATTTATCAAGCAGATTGGGCAATATCAAATGTTGTTTTGGAAATAGATAATATCCTTTATCAATTACAATTAAAGGAGATTCCAGAAATCGGTAATCAAGTTTGGGGAGTTTTAGTTGAATTAGGATCTGAGACTAAAAAAAATTTCCTTTTAACAATAGATAATGAAAATGGTCCACTTAAAATTTCGAATATAGAAAATTTTTCCGGGAATAATCTCTATATCAATGCCGAACCTTTAGAAGTTAACTCTTCAAAACTATCTCTGAAAAAAATAATCCCCAGCAGTGGATTAATAATTAAAAATGATCCGTCTATACCATTTATTTACTTTTCTTTTATCTTAATAATTTTTGGAACAATAATAAGTCTTATACCAACTAACCAATTATGGATTCTGGTAAATAAAGAATCACAAAATTTATCTATTGGAGGCCTTAGTAATAAAAATCTAGTTGGTTTTAAAAAAGAATTTTTTAAATTATCAGACGAAATAAAAAATTTTTAATTTCTTTTCTGCCCACTAAAAATATCTAACTGCATAGAAACATTCCCTCTGGGGTTAAATGCAGCATTTAAATGTATCCAGTGAGGTGAACCTTCATTCACTAAATCATCCATAATTCTATTCACAACTTCCTCATGTGATATTTTTATATCCCTAAAATTATTAATATAAAGCTTTAAAGACTTCAACTCATAGACTTTCAAATTAGGTTGATAAATAATATTTAACTTTGCAAAATCTGGATAACCAGAAAAGGGGCACTTACATGTAAATTCAGGTAACTGAATAGAAATTTCATAAATTCTTTTCTTATTTGGATTATCGAAACAAATTATTTTTGATTCTTCAATAATTCTTTCACCATATAGCGGTCTTTGAGTCGAATCTTCTAATTTAGCTGTACTCATTTTTTGTAGAAATTTTTTACTAAACCTATATAAAAACTATATATAAAGATAAAAATTCGCAAAAGTATCAACAAATCTAAGTATTACAAATGACTAAGGCAAAAGATGTTAAATCTTATTTTTGTATCAATAATAACATTCATAATGTCTGCCGAAAGGTTTATATGTGTTTAGTTCAATGAAAAATTAATGGACATTTGTTTGGTAACTATCGATAAAAACTTAAATAAATCCCTTCAACCAAAAAGCGCAATTGGAATGTTATGGCTTCAAACACACTTTGAGAATAATCAGTGGGAAGCGTTATCAAATAGTACAGTAATAATTTCTGAAGAGAATTCCCAATTATTAGTTGAAGATGCAACGAACGCAGGACTTAACATTAAATGTTTTTCTGATATTTCAATGTTGGATGTTTTCCCAAAAAACAATTAAAATAGGAATATTCAATCTTTAATCATGAAGAAAATTGAAGCAATCATACGTCCTTTTAAGTTAGAGGATGTAAAAATTGCATTAGTAAACTCTGGTATTGTTGGAATGACAGTTAGTGAAGTCAGAGGTTTTGGAAGGCAAAAAGGACAAGTTGAAAGATATAGAGGTTCCGAATTTACTGTTGAATTCCTTCAAAAACTCAAAGTAGAAGTTGTCGTAGATGATGAAAAGGTGAATTCAGTCATAGAAGCAATTGCCGAAGCAGCAAAAACTGGAGAGATCGGTGACGGAAAAATATTCATCACATCAATTGATTCTGTTGTGAGAATTAGAACTGGCGACAAAGATGAAGAAGCTCTTTAACTCAAAGAGTTTCTTTTACTAAATTTTGTATATATTCACTATTAATCTTTGCATTTGATTGACTTCCTAAGGTCATCCAAGCTAAATATTCATGATTTCCAGCAGGACCTACTAGTGGAGAAGCTATCAAACTCTTTATATTCCATTGGGAATTCTTAGCAGCATAGATAACAGACTCTATAGCCTCAGTATGGAATTTAGGATTGCGAACAACACCACCTTTACTGACTTTATCTTTACCCACCTCAAATTGGGGTTTAATTAAAAATATTCCTTCAATACAATCACCTTCTAATAAATTACTAATAGATTTAAAAACTAACTTTAATGAAATAAAAGACAAGTCAGCAACAACAAAATTTGGTAATTCTTTACTTTTAGATAAAAGATCATTAGGTTTTAAATTACGAATATTAGTTCGTTCAAAAAGTATTACTTTTGGGTTATTTCTAATCTTCCATGCAGTCTGTCCATACCCAACATCTATCCCATAAACTAATTTTGCTCCTTGTTGCAATAAGCAATCAGTAAATCCCCCAGTAGAGATTCCTGCATCAATACATATTTTATCTTTGACTTTAATTTCAAGTTTTTTAAATGCCTCCAATAATTTTTCGCCACCCCTTGATACAAACATAGGTTCGGAATCAATAAAAAATTCAGATCCAATTAATACTTGTTGTCCAGGTTTATCCCATACTTTTCCATTTACATCTCTAACCTTACCCGCAAGAATTAAACCTTGGGCTTTTTGACGAGTTTCACATAAACCTTTATTTAGAAGATAAAGGTCTAATCTACTTTTTTTAATCATCTATTAATCAATAAAAAAGACTGAATAATGAACTTCTACAAGATTGTGATCCAAATTCTTTAATACCTTCCAATTTTAAATTAGAACTAAAAAAATTACCCACTATTAACAATAGGAATAAATGAAACATTTTTATATTGAAGCTTTCGTTATAAGAGAGAAAAATGTTACATAAGAAAATAATAATCAGGCAAATATGTTCAATGGCAAGTAGATCTTTAAGGTATAGAGCAATAATTCGATTTTGGTTATAAAGTTTAAAATGATAATTAATAAAAATTGTGATCGAGCGTTACACATTACCCGAAATGGGGAAAATCTGGACTGAAAGCGCAAAATTCCAGAGTTGGCTTAAGGTTGAAGTAGCTGCATGTGAAGCAAATTTTTCCCTCGGGAAAATTCCTGAGAATGCCATGAAAGAGATACGTTCAAATGCAAAGTTTGATGAATCTAGAATTATAGAAATTGAGAAAGAAGTTAAACATGATGTCATAGCATTCCTTACAAGCGTTAATGAATTTGTAGGAGATTCTGGAAGATATATACATGTTGGTATGACCAGTAGTGATGTACTTGATACTGGTTTATCTCTTCAGTTAAAAGATTCTTGCGAATTGTTATTAGATGAAATCGAAAAACTAGAGAATGAAGTCAGATTATTAGCAAGGAAGCATAAAAACACATTAATGATTGGCAGATCTCATGCAATTCATGGAGAGCCAATTTCCTTCGGTTTTAAACTTGCTGGATGGTTAGCAGAAATATTAAGAAACAAAAAAAGATTGTTAACACTGAAAGAATCAGTAGCAATTGGACAAATAAGCGGTGCAATGGGAACTTACGCTAATACGAATCCCAAAGTAGAACAAATAACTTGTGATTTACTCGGCTTAAAACCAGATACAGCAAGTACGCAGGTTATATCGAGAGACAGGCATGCAGAATATGTGCAAACTATTGCGCTAGTTGGCGCTTCTCTTGATAGATTCTCAACAGAAATAAGAAATTTACAAAGAACCGACGTTTTAGAAGTTGAGGAGGGCTTTACAAAAGGGCAAAAAGGAAGTTCTGCCATGCCTCATAAAAGAAATCCTATTCGAAGTGAAAGAGTAAGCGGTTTAGCAAGAATTTTGAGGAGTTACGTCTTAACAGCACTGGAAAATGTTCCACTTTGGCACGAAAGAGATATAAGCCATAGTTCAAATGAACGTATCATGTTACCTGACGTATCAATCTGTTTGCATTTTATGCTTAGAGAAATGAAAGATATAGTAGGGAATTTGGAAGTTTATCCAAACAATATGCTCAAAAATTTAAATATATATGGTGGTGTAATCTTTAGTCAGAAAGTTTTACTTTTGCTTGTAGAGAAGGGCTTATCTAGAGAAAAAGCTTATAGCTTAGTACAAAAAAATGCGCATCTGGCCTGGAATACTCAGAATGGTAATTTCAAACAAAATATAGAGAGAGATAATGAAATTATGGATTTTATTGATCAAAGTGACTTAGAGGAATGTTTTAATCCTTCAATTCATCTCAATAATTTAAGTGTAATATGGGAGAAGTTAGGTATCTAGGATTACTGAAAACCTTATCTAAATTAAACCAGTGTTTTCAGAGGAATAATGACAAAAAAATTTAGGATTGAAAAAGATAGTATGGGAACAATAGAGGTTCCCATAGAAGCTTTGTGGGGTGCTCAAACACAAAGATCGATAATAAATTTTTCTATTGGAGAAGAATTAATTCCTATTGAGTTAATTTATTCACTCACCCTCATAAAAAAAGCTGCTTCAATTGCGAATTTCAATTTAGGATTAATAGATAAAAGAAAAAAAGATTTGATTGTAGAGGCATGTTCAGAAATACTTAATGGGCTTCATGATTCACAGTTTCCCTTAAAAGTTTGGCAAACAGGTAGTGGCACGCAAACAAATATGAATGTTAATGAGGTAATTTCAAATATTGCAGCATTAAAAACAAATTCAGAGCTTGGTAGTCATCAACCAATTCATCCGAATGATGATGTAAATAAATCACAGTCAACTAATGATACTTTTCCTGCTGCTATTCAAATATCTGTTGTTAATGAAATAATTAAAAATTTAGTTCCAACGATAAGAGAACTCACGAAGATTCTTGATAAAAAAAGTGAAGAATGGAAAAACCTGATAAAGATTGGAAGAACCCATTTTCAAGATGCAGTGCCACTTACTTTTGGGCAAGAAATATCAGGATGGTCAGAGCAACTTAAAGATGCTGAGAATGCAATTACTATGAGTCTGAATGAATTGTATTTCTTACCTCTGGGAGGAACTGCAGTTGGTACAGGGATTAATTGTCCAAAAGGATTTTGTGAAGAGTCTATAAAATCAATTTCCAATGATACTAATCTAATGTTCTACAAATCAAAAAATAATTTTTCTATCATGGCCTCGCATGATCGTCTAGCTCAAGTAATGAGTCAGATAAAGATATTAGCAGGTGCATTATTTAAAATTTCAAATGATATAAAAATTCTATCTTCTGGTCCAAGATCAGGGATATATGAATTAATTATCCCTCAAAATGAACCTGGAAGTTCTATTATGCCGGGCAAAGTGAATCCCACTCAATGCGAAGCCTTATCAATGGTTTGTGCTCAGATAATGGGTCTTGAATATGCAGTTTCGATGGCAAATTCTAGCGGCACTTTACAGATGAATGAATATAAGCCTCTTATTGGATTTAATATTCTCACAAGTTTAAAATTACTTAAAAATGCAATAGAAAACTTCAGAATAAAATTAGTTGATGGGATGGAACCTAATCAAAAGAAAATGAAGTTAAATTTGAAAAATTCACTAATGTTGGTTACAGCTATAGTGCCAAAAGTTGGTTATGAAAAAGCAGCTGAAATTGCAAAACTTGCCTTCAAAGAATCATTAAATTTAAAAGAGGCCACACTTAAATTAGGTTATTTAAATGAAGATGAATTTGATGAAGCGATGGATATTAATTCAATGATTTGATTAAAAAATTTAAGAATTATTGTCAATTCTTTTTGTTGCAGGATTAATATCTTCAGAGATTCTTATAAGATCATTAGATTCAGAAACAGGGAAACGATTAATAGCTTTTAATGCTAGCTTTGCTTTGCTTTTTAATTTATTACTTGCACCAATACAGTATTGCACTTGAGAAAGAACATCAATTGATCTTCTAATAATCCTCACTACATCACCTTCGTCTAATGAAGTATTGAAAACTAAATCTTTCCATTTTTTTCCCCTTGCCCATTCAGAAATAATTCCAGTCAACTCTGTTTCTAAATAGATAGGAATTTCAATATGAAACTTATTTTGTTGAGAAGCGACTAATTTTCTTAAACCATCTAATTCATTAAAAACATCTATTACCTTCAAAGAAGGCTTAAAATTACACCAAAGATTAGGCCTCCTAACATCAACACATATAGCTTGAATAATTGCAGCCAACTCAGGAGGATCTAAATCGTCCAAATAACCACTAACTAAAACAAGACCAATCCATAATTCATTTTCACTTCTTATTGCCCCAACTGTTAGTCCAACTTCTGTCAATTCCAAATCATCTAAGCAACCAAAATGATTCAAAATTTTAATCAAATCGGTAAAAGTTCTCCAGTTATGATTTTCTTTATCCGCAAGAAGTTTTTTTCTCATATTTATTTCTTGTTCAATATCAACAATTCTTTTTCTATATTTCTTTAATTTACTGGAGTCTCCAAATCTATGAGCGGGATGATCTGTGACTGTTTCTTCTAAATTATTAATTTGTTGCTGTTGCGCCAAAACTTCCGTTGTCAGATCATATTGTGGAGTTTGTAAATCATTTTTTTTAGAAACTTCTAAAATTCGGTCCGCAAAACATTGCGACATATCATCTCCCCTAAATACCTCTCCAGAAAAATACATCTTTGGTGCTTCAAGTTCTAAGACATCAATTGTATCCAAATCATTAAAAATATTTACTATGGATGAGGGTTTTATGAGAATAAATAAATTATCAATTGTCAAACACAATAAACTCTTAATTTTTTGGGATTCATATATTTTCCTACAAATTAATCCTGGAACAATTTTTCTTTTAATTTGAGGAGCTTTGATTGAAATTAAGCTTCCATCTTCAATATATGGGAGTGCATTAGTGATCTCTTCTGATAATTTTTCTGAAGCTTGTTTTTCTAAAATTTTCAAGAGTCTTCTCTCTTCTTTAAGACGATTTTTTAACTTTTCGTAGGCATCAAAATCTTTCCATGAAACATTAGATGTGATTTTTTTTAATTCAATTAAATGCTTATCTAAATTTTCAATAATTATATTCTCACCTGAGGATTCACCCAAATATAAAAAACTACCAAAACTTCTTTTAATTAATTCTTTAGACTTTTCTAAAGTATAACTTTGCAAAAGATTAAGTACCATTCCATAGCTAGGAGTGAATTGACTCTCTAAAGGATTTGGTTTGCTAGTAGCCAGTGCACTTGCTTCTTTGGCTCCTTCGAATCTTGTTTGTAATGTAACAACATATCCTTGGGTATCTTTTCCTCTTCTTCCAGCTCTTCCTGACATTTGCAAAAATTCACTACTAAATAATAATCTATGCCCATCTTCTGTCCTTTTCGATAAAGAAGAAATAATAGTTGTTCTTGCGGGCATATTAATTCCTGCAGCTAGAGTTTCAGTCGCAAAAACAACTTTTATCAAACCTTGCTGAAATAATTCCTCAACTAATTCTTTCCATGCAGGCAATAATCCAGCATGATGAGATGCAATACCTCGTTTTAATGCCTCGCATTGTGATTTATCTTTGATTGCCTCTTGATTATTTTTAAGATAAACATCTAACTTTTGGGATATCATATTTGCTTCTGAATAACTTACTAAAGTCAAATCTTTTATATTCTCAATAGCCTTGTCACATCCTCTTCTACTAAAAATAAAATAAATAGCTGGCAACATATTTCGTTCAGCTAGTTTAGAAATCACAAAGCCAATTGAGGGAGACTTTGGTTGCATTATCCTACCCACTTTACCTCTCATTTTCTGCCCTTTAGGAGCTCTCCAAATCTTACAGTTTGGGTGAATTCCATTACCCTTTTTATTTAAAAGTGGATGGAGTCCCTTAACACTACAAAAAATAAAATCAAGTGGGACTGGTCTCTTGTCACTATTAATTAGTACTGTGGGTCCATGAACTTTTTCTATCCAATTTTGTAGTTGATCTGCATTAGCTATTGTTGCTGATAAAGCTATTATTTGAGTTCTAGTAGGGCAATGGATTATAGTTTCTTCCCATACTGTTCCTCTTTGGGGGTCATTCATGTAATGACATTCATCAAGAATCACAGATTCTAAATTTTCTAAAGGATCATCAAATTCATCAAATTCTCCATAAAGCATGTTCCTAAAAATCTCAGTCGTCATAACTAAGATTGGTGCTTCTCTATTTATACTTATATCTCCAGTTAAAAGCCCAACTTTATTCTCACCATATTGATTAGAGAAATCTCTAAACTTTTGGTTTGATAAGGCCTTTAGAGGTGTTGTATAAAAAACTCTGCTGTCATGAGATAAACCCCTATATATAGCAAATTCTCCTATCAATGTTTTACCCGAACCTGTCGGTGCTGTTAAAACGACAGAATTTCCGCTATTTATAGCTTGTATTGCTTCTAATTGGAAATCATCTAGCGGAAAGGGGAAATATTCCTCTAAATTAAGCAATAATTGTGATTGAAGAGAGGATGAGTTAACTTCTTAATATATGATCTATATAGATATTAATAAACAAAAAATACCTTGCAAACTTTAATAGTAAATCTAGATCTTTTTAATTAAATTAACTATATTTTATTTTGCCAAAATGAAAAAAATAAAAATTCCAAAAAATAGAATCCGCAAATTAAAAACATTCTCATTAGGTAAAAAACCATTCGAACTTATAAGTACAAATTCGCAAAATAAAAAACTTATAGACTTATGCAGTAATGATTATTTTGGATTAAGTAGGGACAAGGATTTAATAAAAGCTGCTTACGAAATAAGCCTCTTAGAAGGTATTGGCTCAGGTAGCTCTAGGTTTATTACAGGTTCAAGACCAATACATAAATTATTAGAAACCGAGCTTGCCAAATGGCTTGATCAAGAGAAAGTATTACTTTTCCCAAGTGGATTTCAAGCGAATATAGCCGCTATACAGGCTTTAGCAAACAGAAATAGTATTGTAATAGCAGATAAATTGATTCACAACTCTTTATTGGTTGGAGTCAAAGCTGCTCAAGCAAAACTGGTTCGATTTTCACACAATAATTTAAAAGATTTAGAAGATAAAATCATTAAATCTAATCCCACAAAAAATTCTATTTTAGTTGTTGTTGAATCTCTTTATAGCATGGAAGGATCAATTGCGCCGCTCAGAGAAATAACGAAAATTTGCAAAAAAAATAGTGTTCAATTATTAGTTGACGAAGCTCATGCAATTGGGATCTTGGGTCCTGAAGGCAGGGGTTTAAGTTTTAATTGCCGTGCGGATATAACTATGATTACAGGAACTTTTGGAAAAGCCTTTGGAAGCGGCGGAGCTTTCATAGCTTCAAATTCAGAAATTGGTGAATATCTTATTCAAACAAGTGGTGCATTTAGGTACACAACCGCGCTTGCTCCATCTTTAGCTGCTGGAGCACTAGAGGGTTTAAAAAAAATTTTAGAAAATAAAGAATGGGGTAATGATTTATTATCTTCTGCGAAGGTATGGAAAGATGAAATTATTAATAATTTTAGTTTTCCAGTTCAAGGAGATTCTCACATTTTGTCAATTATTATTGGCCAAGAAGAAAAGGCAATTTATCTACAAAAATATCTTGAAAAAAATGGTTTTTTAGCAATAGCGATCAGACCTCCAACTGTTCCAGTTGGGCAATCAAGAATCAGAATAACAATAAGGAGAGACTTAGATTTTAATCTGCTAAAGAACTTCATTGCTGTCTTAAAAGAGTTTAAATGAAACAAATTATTACTCAACATGGGTGGGGACTAAATAAACATTTCTGGGACGATTATAAAGTTGACTTTTTAAACAATAATTGGCATTGGCAAGATAATGAAAGAGGCTATTTTTCGAAAAATAATTATCAAGCAAAATGGATTAAAAGCAACTCTAAAAAAGAAATCAGAATGACTTTATGTCACTCATATGGATTTCATTTAATTCAAAAAAAAATTTTAGAAGAAGCAACTCATATTGTTCTTATCAATTCTTTTAATAATTTTCTTCCAATAAGTAATAAGAGAAACTTTATTTTGAGGTCTCTAAAAAGAATGGAAACAAAAATCATAAATGATGAAGCCAAAGATATGTTGAAAGAATTTATATATAAATCATTTATGCCAAATGATATAAATGATTATTTTAATAATAATTTTTATAAGAGTTTAGAGAGTTTAAATAAAAATCTTCTTTTAAGTGATTTAAAAGAACTTTACATCTATAGAG
Source organism: uncultured Prochlorococcus sp. (assembly GCA_902618335.1). Classification (GTDB taxonomy): domain Bacteria; phylum Cyanobacteriota; class Cyanobacteriia; order PCC-6307; family Cyanobiaceae; genus Prochlorococcus_A. The sequence goes on from CACNAI010000001.1 coordinate 86,842, forward strand.
ATTTTCCAGATTTTCTAAAAAAAGATTGCAAAATTATTTTTATAAAATCAGAAAATGATTTAATTCTTGACAATGAATCAAATCATAACTTTTTAGATTTCTTAAATAAAAAACTTGATAAGAAGCCAATTTTAATTAAATTAGCTCAGCAAGGGCATTGCTTGAATAATTTAAATTTTTACGAGATTTTACTTAATACATTTAATGATTGAAATGGATAATAAACAGTGGAATGAGAAAATAAAAAATAATTTCAATGATGCCGCATATCGTTATCTAGAGTATTCAAATATTCAAAAATTTTTTGCAGATAAGATCGTTCAATTTATCAAAGAATTAAATCCCAAAAAAAAAGGTGAATGGATAGATCTAGGATCAGGACCAGGACTATTAGCTGATGAAATAGAAAAAAATTTTTCTTCCCAAAAAGTATCCAGAATTGATTTCAGCAAAAAAATGCTTCTTGAGAATAAATTATCAAGTAAAAAAATCATATGGGATTTGAATAATGATTTACCTCCTGAAATTAATAACTGTTCTTTATTAACATCTAACTTTTGCATACATTGGTTGAACAATCCGGAAAAAATAATAAAAAATTGGTTTAGTAAATTAATACCTGGAGGTTTTTTAATCATTTCATATCCAACAAAAGATTGTTTTCCTGAATGGAAAGATACTTGTCGAAAAATTGATATTGAATATAGTGGTCTTAATTTCCTTTCCTCTAAAGAATTATTAAAAGATTTCAAATCAACTGAAATACATTATTCAGAAAAGTTTAATTATCTTGAAAATTTTGAAGATGTATATAAGCTTTTTAGAAGCATTAAAAATGTAGGAGCACAATCAACAAACTCTAAACGCAAAACAGTGAAAGAGTTAAAAGAAATTCAAAAGTTTTGGCCAAAGAATTACAATAATACGGTAAACCTTTCATGGCAAATTGAAATTCAAGTCATAAAAAAATTATGAGTAGTCAGGATAGTATTTTCAAATTTATAATTTGTGGAACAGATACTGATATTGGGAAAACTTTGATAAGCTCTTTTTTCGTTAGAGGATTAAGTTCCTTTTATTGGAAGCCTATTCAAAGTGGTATTGAATCGCAAACTGATAGTGAAACTGTTGAAAAGCTTGCACGAGTAAGTAAAGAGAAAATAATTAAAGAAGCTTATGTCTTTACAAAACCTCTTTCTCCTCATTGGGCTTCCGAAATAGATCAAAAAACTATTAACTTTGATATGTTGAGATTGCCAAAAATAAAAGGCTCATTAATTGTAGAAACTGCAGGTGGATTAATGGTTCCAATAACACGCAATTTTTTGCAAATAGATCAAATAAAACAATGGAAACTTCCAGTAATACTTGTATGTAAGAGCTCACTTGGTACTCTTAACCATACCCTACTTAGTATTGAGGCATTAAAACGAAGAAATATTGAGATTTTAGGTTTAGTTGTAAATGGCGAAAAACACTTAGATAACCCAAAAACACTTGTTGACTTTAGTGGAATCCCTGTAATTACTGAATTTCCTTACATCAAAAAAATGGACTCAAATAATTTAGATATACTATGGAAAGAACTAGATATCAAAAATAAGTTGATCTCACTTTTAAACTCAAAAATAAGTTAAATGAAATCTTTGGATTCAAAAACTCCAAATAAAGATTGGCACCCAAATATTTGGCCTCCTTTTACACAAATCAATAACAGCAAACCGCAAATAGAAGTAACTCATGGTAAAGATACCCTCTTGTTTACTAACGACCCTAAAAAAGAGCTAATAGATGCAATTAGTAGTTGGTGGGTAACTCTTCATGGTCATAGTAACGAATATATTGCGGATGCAATTTTCAATCAATCAAAAAAACTTGAACAAGTTATATTTGCTGATTTCTTACATCCACAGGCAAAAAAATTGGCAGAAAGACTCAGTGAATTAACAAAACTAGAACGATTATTTTTTTCTGACAATGGTTCTACTGCAGTGGAAGTCGCTTTAAAAATTGCCTTTCAATCATGGCAAAATAGAGGAGAGATAAGGTCTCAAATAGTAGCTTTTGATGGCGCATATCATGGCGATACATTTGGAGCAATGGCTTTAGGTGAAAGAAATATTTTTAATGAGAATTTCGATAATCTTATGTTCCCAGTTAGGAGAGTCCCATGGCCTTCAACTTGGATGAACGATGAAGAAGTAGAAAATAAAGAAAATGATGCTATCCAAAAATTAGAAACACTAATTAAAACTCCCACAGTTGCAGTGATCCTTGAGCCACTTGTTCAAGGAGCAGGAGGAATGAATATGGTTAGGCCTCAGTTTATAAAAAAAGTTTCAGAAATTATAAAAAATAATAATTCTTTGTTAATTGCCGATGAAGTATTGACTGGGTTTGGAAGATGTGGAAGCCTTTTCGCGTTTCAAAAGGCAAAAATCATTCCTGATTTAATAAGTATTTCAAAAGGTTTAACTGGTGGATTTTTACCAATGGGAATTACTTTATGTAAAGAAAAAATTTTTCAATCCTTTATTGATGATTCCCCAAGAAAAACTTTTTGGCATGGTCATAGTTTCACTGCTAATCCTTTAGGTTGTGCGGCGGCAAACGCTAGCCTTGATTTATTAGAAAAAGAACCCCACAAATTTCTTTCACTTGAAGAAAAACATTTATCTCATTTAGTTAAATTTAAAAAATTACCCTATATAAAAAAGATAAGAGTATCTGGCACCATTGCTGCCTTCGATTTAGAAATTGGAAATAAAAGAGGTTATTTTAATAATATTGGGAAAGAAATAAAGAATCTTGCAATGGAGCAAGGATTATTCATTAGACCCCTAGGGAATGTTATTTACCTCTTACCTCCTCTTTGTATAACCGATGATCAGTTAGAAAAAAGTTACTGGATAATAAGGAAAATCTTGGAAAATCTGTAGATACAAATTTAAGGTCCCTGCATTATCGCATTTTCCACATCTTCTCTATTAATACAATAAGAAAATAATCTTTTTATTTCTTGTCCTTCACTTTCCCAGGTAACACTTAAATCTTCTTGTTCAAACATAATAGTTGCATTCCAATTAGAAAGTAACAGATACCATTTAGATGGATTATTGATATCCTTCACAGCACCTAAATCAGATAGCCACAATTCCAATGCTTGAAGTGAATTTTGATTGACAGGTTTTTTAGAGAGATTCACAAACTTTTTTAAAAAATCATTTTATTAACCAAAAGGGTAATGTATTTAGTTCTTTGCCCGTAAAAGAGGCAATAAAAATTGAACCAACCAAACTAATAGAAATAATTATAATTAAAAGAAATAAAGAAAACAATTCCCCATTTGATAAAGGTCTTCTATTACCTATTAAATTTTGATTATTAGAATCAATTATCAAATTATTTAAACCATTAGTATTATTTTTACTTCTAGATTTTTCCTTTAATTTGTCATCATATATTTTCCTTAAGTTACTATTATTTAAATTTTCATAAGCTTCTAAAACTTCTTGGAATTTAATTTTTGCATCCTCTATTTCTAAAGAAGTTGTATCGGGATGTAATTCAATGGAAAGTTTGCAAAATGCTTTTCTCAATTCAAGAGTTGAGGCATTTTCTTGTACGCCTAAAATTTTATAATAGGAAATTTCTCCTTTCAAAATAATCTTTTATTAATAATCTAATTCTAATAAATTTTTACGAAATAGAATGTATTTAATGAATGGCAAAAATTTTCTATTTATAAAAAATGGAAAGGCATAAAATTCCAGAAGAAATTTTTACTTTAATAACTGATGAAGAAATTATTATGTTTAAAGAATTGAGGATTTTAATTGAAAAATTAAATAATAAGACTAATTTGACGAGATTAATTGATGGAGATGATTATTGGGTAACACAAGTTTTTGACAGCATTTGGCCATTTAAAATATTCCCGAATATAAATTTTGATAATAAAAAATTTTTAGACATTGGTTCTGGCTGTGGCTTCCCTGGTTTAGCTTATGCCATTACTCATCCTACTTCAGAAGTATACCTACTTGACTCTTCAAAAAAGAAAACAGATGCTCTAAAAATCCTAATAAAGGAGATTAATTTTAAAAACAAAATTCACATAATTAATGATCGAATTGAAAACTTAGCACATGAAACTTCAATGAGAAATAGCTTTAATATAGCTACCACTCGAGCAGTTAGTAATCCTTCAACAGTTTCAGAATATATTCTTCCAATGTTAGAAAAAGAAGGGTTAGGAGTTTTATATTGTGGCAAATGGACTGATAAAGAAAATAAAAATCTGGATAAAGCTTTAGAAATATTAGAAGGAAAAGTCAAAGAAAAAAAGGAGATTTTGTTACCAAGAAGTAAAGGTACCAGAAATATTATTCTTATTGAACCAAAAAATCTTTGCTCCCAAATTTACCCAAGAAAAGTTGGAAGACCAGAGAAAAATCCATTATGAGATTATTTTTTTGATAATCTTTTGGTAGCATTATTTCCAAACTTTTCTTTTAAACATCTTAATTTTTTTATCACTTTTTTGGGATTTATATGGCCTTCTAAAACGTTCATTAATTGTCCTTCAGAAACATCCACATCTAAGAAATTAGCGTTACGGCCTGGGAACCAGTGACTTCCATTACCAAGCAATTGATATCTAGCTTTTGCATATCCCTCCATGTCTAACCAATCCATTAGATTTGAAAGCCAAAGCAAAACGGGAATATTGATATTTCCTGGGGTATCTTCCCAACTCGGTAAATTTCTATTCCAATTTCGACACCACTCTAAACCTAAAGTATTAATAGACTCCTGCCTTAATCTATCTATTATCTTCGGGATATATTGTTCCGATTCTGATAACAATGAGACAGCTTCTAAATGCAGATCAAAATCTGCCTCTTTAGCAATGCCCACACTAAGAGTGTGGACTTTTTTATTCCTTAAGCAAAAAAGATCATTAAAAACTATGGGATGAAGTGGCCTGCAAAGTTCCAACATTTTTATTGAGGGAGTGTGAAGATGTCCTCCTTTATCCGTGGGACTTATTATGAAAACCCCAAGATCATACTTATTTGCTAAATCAATAACATTTGTATTTTCTTGATTGATAAAATACCAGTGCAAATTGACATAATCAAATAAGTTTGTTGATATGGCCTTCTTAATTAGTGAAGATTTTCCATGGGTAGAGAACCCTATAGATCCGATTAAATTTTCTTTTTGTAAATTCCTCAAAATATCAATGCAGCCTTCATCTCTAATTGCTTGATGTAAATGTTCATGTGTGTTAATGCCATGTATTGCTAATAAATCAATTTTTTTTACCTTCAATTTTTCAAGACTTGTCATCACATCTCTCTTAAAGAGTTTTGGATCACTATTTGGAGGAATCTTTGTTTGGATAATGTTTGGGATTTTATCAGTATTCTTAAAACCCATCCCTAATTGAACTTCTGAGGTTCCATAGTACTTAGCAGTTTCTACATGAAACATTCCAAATTTGTTTGCAAGATTTAAAATATTTTCTACTTTATTTTGTTCTTCATATGAAATCTTTGAAAAATCTAACTGTTCCCAACTTTTTTGAAATCTCATACCACCTAAAGATAAAACAGGAATATTCAGATTGGTTCGACCAAATCTACGATATTGCATCTTTGTGAGATTAATGTTTATTCATTCTTGGCGGTTTTCCAAATGTTTGAAACATATCCCTATTAAGACTATTCTCTAAATCATCCAATTCTTCAAACTTAACCCAGTGAATACAATCAACAGGACATGTATCTATTGCTTCTTGTATCGCATCAACAGTATCTCCATCTTGTCTTAACGCTCTACTTCTACCATGAAATTCATCAACCATAAAAGTATTTGAAGCAACATGTACACAGTATTTACAACCAATACACCTAGACTCATCTACCCATACAGCTTTTTCAGCTAACTGACCACCTAAAACTGGCTCCCAACCCGTAATTTTGGTATCTTCTTCAACGTATTTAAATGGATTGGTAAAATCCATAATCAGACATTAATTTTCCCACTTAGTTAAAACCAACTCTATAGAACCATCGTTTTTATTGTTTTGTTCTACAATTTGGTAACCATCCTCTTTTGTCTTAGAAATTATTGTTTGGTAGGCGTACATTTGAGTAACTTTAGAAATAAACCTTTCTACTGGGAGCTCAAATTTCCATAGATCAAGATCAGTAACTAATTCATATGAATTTGAATTATTATCGAATTTAAATCCAACTTTTGTATCTCCAGGTAAATTCATACTAATATCAACAGGTGTGAACTTACCTTTGTAGCCTTTGACAAATTTTTCTTCTTTGTCGATAGTGTAACCAAGATTATTTAAGGCCAAAATTAATGGTTCTGCTTCTTTAAGCTGAGTTTTAATAGTACTAAAGTGTGACATTAGATTCGTTATTAAATTGATTTAAGTTTTCATTTTGATTTGAGATGAAAGCATCAGAAGTTGTATTTTTAACTGTTACTTTACCGAGAGCATCTTCTAGATTTTTTGTAGCTTCATGGCATGAACCTCCAGTAAATCCTTCAACAGTCTCTTCAACTCTTCCGTCTTGATGAATTTTGAATCTCAATGTTTTTTGAGGCATTAATTCAAGTACTGAGTACTTTTACTTTATATAGAATAACGAAATTTTTTTGTTTCAGTTGGTACAAGTTAATTAATTTTAATTTTTATATTGAATATCTGATAATTTAATTATTTTAAGTTGCGTACTGCTTAAAAAACAAAAAATTTAATTGTAAAAACCTTGCATCCCCATTGAATCCAAAGCAGTTTTTGCTTCTTCCATAACAGAGGGTTCTTTATCGAAAAGAGCTATTTTTGTACATTCATCAACAAAACTTTCTTGAAATCTATTACTTAATTTTTCGTACAATCTACAAAGTGACCAAATACAATTACTTCTTACACCTGATTCATTATCTATCTTTAAACTTACTAAGAGCTGTTCCGCTGCTAATTGAGCGTTTTCCAAAGAAACATTTCCAATTTCAGCTAAAGAGCTAGATGACCATAACCTTACAGCAGCTACATCATTCTTCAAAGCATTGATTAAGGGCTTTAAAACTATTTGGTTATCATAATTAGCTAAGCTCCATGCCGTCGCTCTCCTAACGTATGCATTATCATCAGTTTCTAAAAGACTGACCAGTTTCTCGACTGCGCTAGGACATGGATTACGACCTAAAGCATATACTGCGCTCATCCTTTCCACAGGGCAAGGTTGATCAAGTAATGGCAAAAGAAGGGGAAAAGATCTCTGATCTCTGAATTCACAAAATATTCTTAAACCTTGTATTCTTTCTTCTCTATTACCTTCGAGCAGTTTTAGAGCTTGATTACATTCTTGAGTTATATTTATACCTTTTGAGAAGGCATCTTCGTCAATTTCTTCTAAAGGATCGATTTCAAGCTCTAAAGCTAATTCTCTAGCTAAAACATCTGGATCAACAACTATTTCTGCTAAGCCTTCTTTATTGGGATCCTTATTTTTTGTCATTTCAGAAACTAAAAATATTAATTTATGGGGGCAGGTGACATCATATCGCCTGGCAACCAAATTCTTGCGCTAACGGCAAAAAAGGCAATTCCAAAAAGTGCCACAATAGCGAAAGGTAAAATTTTTGTCTTAATAAAACCCAATGATTCAATTCAAATTAAATCAATAATAACCTTTTTAAGAGACTTTTAAAAAATTATTTTTAGATAATATTATTTATTGAGTGTTGTTAAGTGCATTTTGCCTTAACTGACCACATGCAGCATTTTTATCTAATCCTCTACTTTTTCTGAAGCTAACATTGATGCCATTATTAGAGAGCCTAGATTGAAATAATTCTAAATTTTTGAAAGATGATGTTTTAAATTCGACTTCATCAATTTGGTTATACTGTATTAAATTTACGTGGCATTGAAAACCTCTTAACAAATTACTCAATTCATTGGCATGTTCTAATTTGTCATTTACCCCACTTAGCATTAAATATTCAAAACTTACTCTGCGACCAGTATCTCTAACGAATTGCTTACAATCCCTAATTATATTTTGGATATCATAGTTTTTTGCACTTGGTATTATCATTTCTCTTATTTTTTGATTTGAAGCATGTAGACTTATTGCTAATGTAAATTGACAATTTCCTAAAGTTCTAAAAGACTTGACTGATAATTTATTAATCATTTTTGGAAGGGCAACAGTGCTTACAGTTATCTTTCTCTGACTAATCTGGAAATCTTCATTTATAGATCTAATTGACAAAAGCAAGTCATCAATATTCAATAAGGGCTCACCCATACCCATGAAAACGATATTAGTCACTTTTCTATTCATTTCATTTTCAATAAATAAAATTTGATCTAATATCTCACTTGCTTTTAAAGATCTCTTCAAACCCTCCTTCCCAGTTGCGCAAAATTTGCAGTCCATAGGACATCCAACTTGGCTTGAAAGACATGCGGTTAGTCTTTTTTCAGTTGGTATGCCTACACACTCAATACTTTCATTATCAGCTGTAGAGAGTAACAACTTTAAAGTGCCATCATTTGCCAAGTTTTTTTCTTGACAACTAAGTTCGCTTACTTTAAAACCATCATCCTTTAACTTTTTTCTAAAATCTAAAGGTAAAACCTCTATTTGATCAATATTTTTATTCTTATTCCTATAATTGTAGATCCAATTATGTATCTGGCGACCTCTATAAGCAGCCTGACCATAATCTAAAGCTACATTTTCTAATTCCTTTACACTACTACCAAGAAGATTTTTCAAATTTTTAAGTCTTTAGCTCAAAAGTATTTTCACCATAACAGCAAACCATGTTTTAAAAAGAGTTCTGTAAGAATAAGGGCAATAAATCCAATCATCGCCATTCTTCCGTTGAGTCTTTCATTATAAAAATGGAATCCATAACGAGGTAATTTTCTTTTTGGTGCAATGTCTGGCTTAATCATCACTTACAAATTAAAAATTTATTCTAGCCACTAAAAATTTTAATGGACTGGATTTATTCATCCGACAGAAGACCCTCCTCTTGGAGGTCTTCCAATGCAGCAGGATCTGGTAATTGATCTTCAGAGAATTGATTCTCAGCACTAGGTCTTGCGAATGCTGCAAAATTACTGGAAGAAGGATCGATTCCATGACGATTTCGAGTAGTTTCCAAATCTTCATCACTAGGATCATCAAGTATTGCTGTAGAACTTACAGCAGGTGATTGTGGCATTTCAACTGTATAATCTGGCCTTAAGTTCTGTGCTCTTCTATATCCACCTGATTCTTCCGCAAGAATATCTGGATGAGGACCAGCTTCTGAAGCTAATTCTTCTACAAATCCACTAAACCCTGTACCTGCAGGTATTAATCTTCCAATAATAACATTTTCTTTTAAACCTCTTAGCCAATCAGATTTACCTTCAATTGCGGCTTCTGTAAGTACCCTAGTAGTTTCCTGGAATGAAGCTGCTGAAATGAAGCTATCTGTATTTAAGGAGGCTTTTGTGATCCCCAATAAAACCGGAGTAAACTGTGCGGGAGCTCCTCCTGTGATTGCCATTGCTTGGTTTGTATCTTCCACTTGCCTCAATTCTATAAGTTCCCCAGGTAATAAAGTAGTATCACCAGCATCTTCTATGCGGACCTTACTTGTCATTTGTCTTACAATAACTTCAATGTGCTTATCATCAATTGCAACACCCTGCGATTTATACACATTTTGGACCTCATTTACCAAACTTCTTTGTAGTTTTGATATAGATTCTCGAGCTGCTTCTATTAAAGGTTTTTGATCTTTTAAATCACTGAAGAAACAATCTAATAACTCATGAGGATTAATTGGACCATCGGTTAAACTTTCTCCACCTTTGACTTCTTGTCCATCACTAACCATTATATTTTTTCCAATTAATAGTTGATATTCGTTAACTAAATCATCTTTTTCAATAACCGATAAAGAAACTGATTCTTCATCATTACCTTGTTTAATTTGCACAATTCCAGATTTCTTACATAAAATTGCAGAATCTCTTGGTCTTCTAGCTTCTAACAACTCTTCAATTCGAGGCAAACCTTGAACAATATCTCCTGTTTTCTGCCTTTCAAATACAAGTAAGGCTAACCCATCACCCCTGAGAACTAAATCTCCGTCTTCAACATGTAAAACTGAATCAGGAGAAACCATATATGGCCTGCCAAGTCTTAAGGTTACTGAACTATTAGAAACTTCTTCAATTTCTCCACAGGAAGTAGATTTCTCAGAATTACTAATAAGATCACCATCAACAACACGATCACCAACTTTGACGGCTGGTTTTCCACTAATATTAATTTTAATTTTATCTTCTTCTCTCTCAACAATTAACCTTCTTATGGGTTCATCATCATTAACATTAGGCAATTGAACCAATCCCTGCTCCTTACAAAGAATTTGAGTAGTAGCAATCACATCACCTGCTTTAACTATTTGATTATTTTCAACTTGCAATTCAGTATGTGTTGAGCCATGACTGGAGTCAGACATGGTATCTCTTCTTACAAGAATAGACTCTAATATTACTAAATTTAATCTATTTATTGATGGATCATTTTTATCTTTAAGAGACTCCACATCAATAGTCATTTGAGGAGTGGCATCAAAGCTCTCAATGCTTAGATGAGTTCTGAGTAATTCAACTCCTTCGACTGATTTAATTAATTCACCATCTTTATAAGTTAATCTTTGGATAGCTTTTAAGCCTAAATGTGGTCCTTTTTCTTGCTTTACATGAGATAATTGTGGTAATTCTGCTTGATCAGGGATAGTAAATTCTTCTACAGTTCTTAATAATAAACCCCTACATTTAGAAGTTTCTAATTTCTGAACAAATAGAATTTCTTTATTATCAATTCCATCTAAAATCTTTTCACCTGGATTTACTAAATTACCTTCTTCTGTAAATCTATTTAAAACTTCTTCATCCTCACACTCATGAAAAGTTCCATTTCTTACAGTTATTTCTCGAAGAATATCATTTTTCTGAGTCACTGTAACAATACCTGATGTTTGACTAAAAATATCTTTTACAACTTCTGTCCCTGCTTCAATCCATTTCATATCTTCAATCATAAGCAGAGATATATCCTTATTTATTTCATGCGTCTCTTGAGGTATCCAAAGTAATGTTCCACCTTGACTTACTTCAAAACCATTTTTAGATGATCTAGCTTTTTTAACACTTAATCCAGGAGCGTACTTTACTAGCCCACCAGTTTTTGTATGGAACCTTTCATCACTTAAATCAGCTATAACCTCACCATTATTGATCTTACTACCGGGTGTAGTATTCAAACGATAAGAGGTTCCATCACTAGATTCCAAATGAAATATTTCGCCTGAATGAGAGGATTCTGAAATTAATTTATAATTACTCAAAGACATCGAAGTTGTAACAATTTGAACTTCCCTTGAATCACCTACTGATTCTTTTAATCGAACTTCTCCGCCAAACTCACTTGATTGACTAGCCTCTGCTAAAACAGTTTTTTCATCTACAAGTGCTCCAGAAGATACAACAGGTCTTGCATTAGGTGGTAAGTTATAGACATCTCCGGCTAAAACCCACAATCTGCCTAATCTTTGAGCTTTTAAAGTAATATTTCCCTGTCTATCTGTAACCTCTTTTGGCTGAATAACCTTATCGTACTTGACTTGACCAGCTAAGTCACAGATAACATCCTTAGTTGCTTTTTCAACGCTCTTTTTTACCGCTCCAGCAATTATCTGAGCAACTGTAATATCAGAATTAATTTCTTCACCATTATCTACAAACAAAAGCGATCCACTGGAAACTTCAATTTTTTGAGCTTTGTTAGAGTTTTTCCCTTGGGGAACTATTTTTAAAATAAAATCAACTTCCGCTTGTTTAGCTTCAACACCGTGTGGAGTTCTATAACCTCTAACCTTTGCTTTGGAACTAAACTCAACTTTACCAGAGATCTTAGATCTTACTACTCCACTTTCAGCAGTAGATACACCTCCAGTATGAAAAGTTCTCATCGTCAATTGAGTCCCAGGTTCCCCAATAGATTGCGCAGCAATGATTCCTACTGCTTCACCTAAGTCAACTAGATGATTATGAGCCAAAGCCCATCCGTAACATCTCCTACAAACCGATCTATTGGCTTCACATGTTAATGGAGATCTGATTTTTACTTTTTTTATTGAAGATGATTCAATTTTTTCTGACAAGAAAGGATCTATTGCAGTATTTTGAGAAACAATTAAGTTTTCTTCAGAATCTAAAATATCCTCAGCGGTGAGTCTACCAAGAAGCCTTGTTCCATATTTACCATCTTCAGCCTCAACAACTATTGATCGTTCTGTTCCACAATCTTCTTCTCTAACAATTACATCTTGAGCAACATCAACTAATCTTCTAGTTAAATAACCAGAATCAGCAGTTCTTAAAGCAGTATCCACCAAACCTTTTCTGGCTCCGTAAGAAGAAATTACATATTCAGTAACGGTGAGACCTTCTCTAAAGTTTGTTCTAATTGGTAAATCAATAATCTCTCCCTGAGGATTAGCCATCAATCCTCTCATCCCAACAAGTTGTCTAACTTGAGACATATTACCCCTAGCACCTGAATTTGCCATCATCCAAACGGAATTTAGAGGATCATTTTGATTGAAATTATTTTTAACAGCATCTACTAATCTTTCATTAGTTTCAGTCCAAGTATCAATTACTTTTGTGTGTCTTTCAACTTCTGTAATTTCGCCAAGTCTATAGCATTCTTCTGTAGCAGATATTTGCTCTTCAGCTTGTCCTATTAAATCTTGTTTAGCTTCTGGAACTTTTAGGTCATCCACTGAAATAGAAACAGCAGCTTGAGTAGCATATTTAAATCCTAAGTCCTTTAAATTATCTGCCATGGCTGCAGTTATAGCAGTACCGTGAGTTTTAAAAGCCCAAGAGACTAAATTTCTTAAGGCTTTCTTATCAACTACCTTATTCTTGAATGATGGTGGCGTTTTTGCTAGCACAGGCATTGTGACTGGAGTATTCTTTTTTGAGTTTTTAGTTGATTTGCGTACTCTTGAAGTTTTTTTAGGTTTAGATGATGTCATGATTTTTTAATGAATGAAAATAGTTTTAAAAGATTACGTTTAGGAAACAGAATCAATGATGGTATAGTTCATAACTACTCTCCCAACAGTGGTCAAAATAAATCTACTTATTAAGGTATTCTGAGTGTCAAACCTGTCTCTTCTCAAATTCCATATTTCTAATCTTGTACCATCTTCTAGCTCTTCAGTTTTTTGGGGATGACTCATTTCATCTTCATCTTCAACTTCCCCATTAAATCTAACCCATACCCATTCATGTAGGCTGATTCTCTTATCTTCAAAAGCAAAAATCACATCTTCGAGTGAAGCAAAGGTAGTTTTATTATCTCCAAAATCTGGCTTTTGATAATTAGGCTGCAAAGCGGTCAAATAATAGGATCCCAAAACCATGTCTTGTGATGGAGTAACAATAGGCTCTCCTGTAGCAGGAGAGAGAATATTATTACTAGCCAACATGAGCATGCGTGCTTCAGTTTGTGACTCTAAAGCTAAAGGGACATGAACTGCCATTTGATCTCCATCAAAGTCAGCATTAAATGCAGGACAAACTAAAGGATGAAGTTGAATTGCCCTTCCTCCAACTAATTTTGGTTCGAAAGCTTGTATTCCTAACCTATGGAGTGTAGGTGCCCGGTTTAAAAGAATTGGATGACCTTCAATAACTTCTTGCAGTACCTGCATAACTTCATCATCTGCTTTTTGTATTAATTTTTTTGCAGCTTTAATATTATTTACAATATTTTGACGTATTAATCTATGAATTACGAAAGGTTGGAAAAGCTCAATAGCCATTTCCTTTGGTAGACCGCACTGATGCATTTTTAATTTGGGACCTACAACTATTACAGATCTTCCTGAATAGTCAACTCGCTTCCCTAGAAGATTCTGTCTAAATCTTCCTTGTTTTCCTTCAATGATATCGCTAAGAGACTTAAGAGCCCTATTGTTTGCCCCAACAACAGTCCTTCCTCTCCTTCCATTATCTATGAGAGCATCAACTGCCTCCTGAAGCATTCTTTTTTCATTTCTTACTATAATTTCGGGAGCTAAAATTTCTTGAAGCCTAGCTAGTCTATTATTTCTATTTATAACCCTTCTATAAAGATCGTTTAAATCAGAAGTTGCAAATCTTCCACCATCAAGCTGAACCATAGGCCTAAGATCTGGGGGTATGACAGGTATTGCATCTAAGACCATCCATTCAGGCTTTGCATTAGTTGCGATAAAATTATCAATAACTCTTATTCTTTTTATGAGTTTTGCCCTTTTCTGCCCCTTACTATTTGTAATTTCTTCTCTCAGCTCCTCCGCAACCTGATTTAAATCAAGGTCTTCAAGTAATTGTTTAAGGGCCTCAGCACCAATACCTACGAACGGCTCATTTTCAATTGTTGAATCTTCAGCATATATTTCATCTTCAATTTCCAGCCATTCATCTTCAGTGAGTAATTGCTTGTATTTTAGTTCTTTGTGATCACCTGGATCCAAAACTACATAACAATTAAAATAAACTATTTGTTCTACATCTCTAAGTGGTATATCCAAAAGAATTGCCACATAACTAGGAATTCCTTTCAAATACCAAACATGAGAGACAGGCGCTGCAAGTTTTATGTAGCCCATCCTATGTCTTCTTACCCTACTTTCAGTAACTTCAACTCCACACCTCTCACAAACAATACCTCTATGTCTAACTCTTTTATACTTTCCACAATGGCATTCCCAATCTTTGGAGGGACCAAAAATCTTTTCACAAAACAATCCATCCATTTCTGGTTTAAGTGTCCTGTAATTAATTGTTTCAGGTTTTGTAACTTCACCTACCACTTGTCCATTGGGTAATGTTCTCTGTCCCCAATCCATTATTCTTTGTGGAGAAGCTATTGAAATTTTGACGTAATCAAAGTGATTTTCAGTTCTTAAGTTGCTGTTTGTCATTTTTGGGAAATTTAAATTAAAAGTTTTTAATTGAGAATTTAATCTTCCTCATATTCAGAGGTTCCTAGAGATTCATATGTAGGTCTTGATGGAGTATTCCTTCTCGGATTTATATCTTGCATTAAATCTACCTCTTTACCTTCATCTGTATATACACCAATATCAAGGCCAAGAGACTGTAATTCTCTCATAAGAACTTTAAATGACTCAGGAGTCCCAGGCCTAGGGATAGGCTTGCCTTTTACAATTGCATTTAGAGCTTCATTTCTCCCTTGCATATCATCAGATTTAACTGTTAAAAGTTCTTGGAGAGTATAAGCTGCTCCATAAGCTTCAAGAGCCCAAACTTCCATTTCTCCGAGCCTTTGACCTCCTTGTTGAGCTTTACCACCCAATGGCTGTTGTGTAACCAATGAGTAAGGACCAGTGGACCTAGCATGAATTTTATCATCTACTAAATGCACTAACTTAAGAAAGTGAGAGTATCCAACAGCAACTGGCTGATCAAATGGTTCCCCTGTTCTACCATCTTTAAGTAATAACTTTCCAGGATCATCGGGATTATACACCCATGCTTTGCCTGGTTGTTTTGAGGCCTCTTCTAAAAATGCTTGAACAGTTTGATGTGATTTTTCAGCACCATACATTTCATCAAATGGGACAACTTTAACCCTGCAATCTAAGTTGGCAGCTGCCCAACCCATCAATAATTCAAAAACTTGGCCTACATTCATCCTACTTGGAACTCCAAGAGGATTAAGAACTATATCTACAGGTGTTCCATCGGGCAAATAAGGCATATCTTCTCTGGGTAAGATTCTGCTAATAATTCCTTTATTACCATGCCTTCCAGCCATTTTATCGCCTACTTGAATTTTCCTTCTCTGGGCAACATAAACTCTAACAACCATATTGGCTCCAGGAGGCAACTCATCACCCTGTTCTCTAGTGTAAATACGAACATCCAGGACCCTTCCCTTTTCTGTCTTAGGTACTCTAAGAGAATTATCTCTAACATCTCGAGCCTTTTCACCAAAAATAGCTCTCAAAAGTTTTTCTTCTGGTGGTTGATCTGATTCCCCTTTTGGAGTGACTTTCCCTACAAGAATATCTCCACTCTCGACAAAAGCTCCTATCCTAATTATTCCCATTTCATCAAGATTATTCAAGCTTTCTTCAGAAATATTAGGAATCTCTCTTGTGATTTCTTCAGGTCCTAACTTTGTTTGTCTTGCCTCAATTTCATATTTTTCAATATGTACAGATGTATACAAATCATCAGTTACCATCCTCTCACTTACAAGAATTGCATCTTCGTAGTTGTAACCCTCCCATGGCATATATGCAATTAAAACATTCTGGCCTAGAGCTATTTCTCCGCCTTCACATGCTGATCCATCTGCTAAAACTTGTCCAGATATAACTTGATCTCCAATATTCACAATGGGTCTTTGATTTAGACAGGTATCTTGATTTGATCTTTGATATTTTTGAAGATAATGAAAATGTTCGTTACCATTATCATCTTTAACAACAATCTCATTAGCATCTACGTAAGATACAATTCCATTAACTTTTGTAATTGGAACCATTCCAGAATCTCTAGCAACTTGAGATTCCAAACCAGTACCAACTAAAGGTCGTTCTGGCCTGAGCAATGGAACTGCTTGTCGTTGCATATTAGACCCCATTAGAGCTCTATTAGCATCATCATGTTCCAAAAAAGGAATCAATGAAGTCGCCACTGAAATTACTTGAACAGGGGAAAGCTGAACATAATCAACTTGATGAGGAGGTACTTTTTCAAAATCTTGTCTATATCTAACAGGGATTAAAGTTGCAAGTATATTTCCATCCTTGTCAGTTGCCACATCTCCTGGAGCTACCCTACATTCATCTTCTAAGTCGGCAGAAAGATAAATAGGATTACCTTCTTTGTTAACCTTACCATTTTTAACTTCCCAAAAAGGGGTCTCAATAAA
This sequence comes from uncultured Prochlorococcus sp., assembly GCA_902618335.1. GTDB lineage: Bacteria > Cyanobacteriota > Cyanobacteriia > PCC-6307 > Cyanobiaceae > Prochlorococcus_A. The sequence continues at coordinate 103,917 of CACNAI010000001.1, forward strand.
ACCGTATTCATTTACTCTTGCGTGCGTCGCCAAAGAATTTATAAGTCCTGCATTAGGACCTTCAGGAGTCTCGATAGGACATAATCTTCCATAATGTGAAGGATGAATATCTCTTACCGCAAAGCCTGCTCTTTCTCTTGTTAAACCTCCAGGACCTAATGCCGAGATTCTTCTCTTGTGTGTTAATTCAGCCAGGGGATTAGTTTGATCCATAAATTGGCTTAATTGACTAGAACCAAAAAACTCCTTTATAGCAGCAACCAAAGGTTTGGGATTTACCAGCTGAGCGGGAGTGAGAGAATCTGTTTCTCCAACAGTCATTCGTTCTTTAATAATTCTCTCTAATCGATTGAGGCCAACTCTTACTTGATTTTGAAGAAGTTCTCCTACAGATCTAACTCTTCGGTTACCAAGGTGATCGATATCATCCAAGCTTGCACCACCTATATCCAATTCTAGATTAATTAAGTAATCAATAGTAGAAAGAACATCTTCCTGAGTCAGAGTTCTAACATCATCAGGTATGGTAAGTCGTAATTTTTTATTTATTTTATATCTACCAACTCGGCCTAAATCGTATCTTTTGGGATCAAAAAATCTACTATGTAATAGTTGTTGACCCCCTGAAACAGAAGGGGGTTCACCAGGACGAAGCTTCTTATAGAGCTCAAGTAATGCCTGATCTTCTGAATTTATACCTTCATCATTGGCTGACTCAATTGAGTTTTGATAAAACTCAGGATGTCTAAGTTTATCGACCACATCATTATCTGAAAGACCCATTGCCCTCATAAGAACATGAGCATTAATTTTTCTTGTTTTATCGACTCTTACATGAAGTAAATTATTTTTGTCAGTCTCAAATTTTAACCATGCTCCTCTATTAGGAATAACGCTCGCGTTGTATGTTCTGCGACCATTTTTATCCAGTTCATCTTTGAAATATACCCCGGGACTTCTAACAATTTGATTAACAATTACTCTTTCAGCACCATTAATGATGAAGGTTCCTCTTTCAGTCATTAATGGTAGCTCACCAATAAATACTTCTTGCTCTTTAATCTCACCTGTTTCTTTATTTATAAGCCTGCAGGTTACATACATTTGAGAGGCAAATGTTGCATCTCTTCTTTTTGCTTCTTCAACATCATGCCTAGGTCTTTTTAACCTGTATTCTTCACCGATAAAATGTAATTCTAATTTACCTGTGTAATCAGAAATGGGAGAAAAGTTTTGTAATTCTTCTATCAAGCCCTGTTCCAAAAACCATTTAAAACTTGCTCTTTGTACTTCAACTAAATCTGGTAGATAAGTAGCTGTTTTTGCTACCTGTAAAGCGCTACTGCTCATCCAAGAAACCCGCGATTATGTGAGATTTATTATTTACTTTAAATTTACTTAAATTTTGTCTATTTAACTTTTCTTTAAGTTTGAAATCAAACATTAAATTAAGATTTCAACAAAAATTAATTTAATAAAAACTTAAAATTGATCGTTACGAAAGCAAGAACAATTACAAAAAAGGTTAAAACTAAACAAATTAAGAGAAATTTTCAAGTAATTTTTTATAATAGCAGCTGCTGTATCAACTTAACAAGTCAAATTTAAACAAATCTTTAGCATTCTTAGTTGATTCTTTTGCAATAGTACCTAGATCACTAGATCTTAAATCTGCAATAAAATTAGCCACATTTTCAACAAATGCAGGTTCGTTTCTTTTCCCTCTGTGTGGAACAGGGGCTAGGAAAGGGGAGTCAGTTTCAATTAAGTATTTATTATGAGGAACTATTTTGGCACATTCTTGAATTTCATGTGCTTTTGGGAATGTCACTATTCCACTAAAACTAATATAAAAACCGAGATCCAAGAATTGCTTCATTTCTTGTGGAGTTCCTGTCCAACAATGAAGTACACCTTTTGGGCATTTACCTTTTTTTGAAAGGTCATTACATATATCTATCATTTCATTTGCAGCATCTCTGCAGTGGATAATTACAGGCAAATCAAGTTCAAAAGCTAACTCCAATTGTGGAATAAGAGCATCAATTTGCTGAGTTTTGTTCTCACTTTTAAAAAAATCCAGCCCTAATTCCCCAATAGCTACAACTCTTTTATCTTCCTGAGCTGATTTTTCTAAAAGGGATTTTGAACTTAGTTCCCATTTTTTTGCCTCTAGCGGATGCAAACCTACTGAATAATAAATTTCATTAAATTCATGTGATATTTTTCTCAATTTAGGAATTTCTGTTAATTCACAACACGCATGAACTAATTTTTTTACACCCCTTGAACGTAATCTCAAAAGAACATCTTCAAGATCTTTCTCAAAATTTTCAAATATTAAATGACAATGAGAATCTATGAGTTCAATATCGCTCATAATTGTAATCTGGTTTTTTACTTTGTAGTGAAAGTAGTTTTGACAACATTGTTAATTTTTGATTTTTTATTAGCCCCGTTATTTTTATGAAGAACATTTTTTTTGACTGCTTTATCAATTAAACTAAAAGCTTTATTAAGACTTGTTTTTACTAAATTTTCGTTATCCTCATTAGGATTTTTTTTATATTTTTCACAATTTTCTAAAGTTTTTTTAGTTAAAGTCCTAACTGTAGATTTATATGATTTGTTAATTAAACGATTTCTTTCAGCGATTTGTATTCTCTTTTTCGCTGATTTGTTATTTGCCACTGAATGTACTTAAATGCAAGATTTCTATCATAACAAATAAATCGGCAACTTATCAATCATATATAATTTAAGTAAGGTATTAAATTTGAATCTTTAGTCTTTCAATTTGAAAAATTAAGAATATGAAGATAATAAAAAATAAAAATGACGCTATCCAAGAATTGAAAAGGATTTCTGATCGAACTAATTTTGGAAATAATAACAAGATAAATGCAATAGTCCAAGAAATTCTTCAGGAAGTAAAAACTCATGGTGACAATGCAGTGAAAAAATATACCAAAAAATTTGATGGTTTCAACCCAGAACCTATGAAAATTACTCCTGATGAATTAAGGGATGCATGGGATGAAATAGATAACAATATAAAGAGATCACTCGAAGTAGCCCACAAAAGAATTAAAAGATTCCATGAGAGAGAAATTCCACCATCGTTTACTTTAAAAGGTAAACATGGAGATTCAGTCCAAAGGAGATGGAGGCCAGTAAAAAATGCTGGTATTTATATCCCTGGAGGTAGAGCTGCTTATCCAAGTACTGTATTGATGAATGCAATACCTGCAAAAGTAGCAGGGGTAGAGGAGATAACAATGGTATCGCCTGGAAATACAAAAGGGAAAATAAACAAAACTGTTTTGGCCGCAGCATACTTATCAGGGATCAATAAAGTTTTTAGAATTGGAGGAGCTCAAGCAATTGGTGCTCTTGCATTTGGCACAAATCAAATCAATAAAGTTGATGTTATTTCAGGTCCTGGAAATATATATGTAACTACTGCTAAAAAACTAATTTATGGCTCTACTGGTATTGATTCTTTAGCAGGTCCAAGTGAAATTTTAATCATTGCAGATGAAACAGCTGAAAGTACACACATCGCATCTGATTTACTGGCTCAAGCAGAACATGATCCTTTGGCTTCTTCAATACTGCTGACTACATCAAAGAGACATGCCAAAGAAGTTTTAGAGGAAGTTTATAAGAAAATAGATAATCATCCAAGAAAAGAAATTTGCACGCAATCAATAGAAAATTGGGGACTAATTGTTATTTGCGAAGATTATGAATCCTGTATTGAACTAAGCAATAACTTTGCTCCAGAGCATTTAGAAATTTTAACTTTAGATCCAAAAAAGATTCTTGAAGGTATCGAGAATGCAGGAGCTATATTTTTGGGAAAATGGACTCCTGAAGCTGTAGGAGATTACTTAGCTGGACCCAATCATACTTTACCCACATCAGGTAATTCTAGATTTAGCGGTTCATTAGGAGTTGAAACTTTTATGAAAAACACTTCAATAATTGAATTTAATGAAGAAAGTTTAAAAGTAAACAGTCTTGATATTATTAATCTTGCTAAAAGTGAGGGATTGCATAGTCACGCTAACTCAGTACAAATAAGGTTTAAAGATTAGGCAACTTTTGATGGAGAATAAACAACTGGAATACTTTTTTCAATTTTGCCAACCAATACTTTGTCTGTAAGGTCTACGAATAATCCGTTTTCTAATACTCCTGGAATATTATTAATACTCATTTCAATTTCTTTTGGATTTTTAATACCATCATCAAATAATACATCTAAGATGAGATTTCCCTGATCAGTAACAACTGGGCCAGCTTTTTTTGTGGCCATTCTTAAAGTTGATTTGCCATTCATTTCTAAAATCAAGTCTTTAACTTGCTTCCAAGCATTTGGAAGCACCTCTACTGGTAATGGGAAAGATTTATTTAAGTTTTGTACCAGTTTAGTTTCGTCTACAACAATTAATAATTGATTAGCTTTAGATGCTACTAACTTTTCTCTTACATGACAGGCACCTCCTCCTTTAATTAGTTGAAATCCTGGATCAACTTCATCAGCTCCATCAATAGCTAAATCAATTTGAGAAACAGAGGCAATATCAATAAGTGGGATATTTAGTTCCAGGGCTAATACTTCTGATTGAAAGGAAGTTGCAACGCCCCTTATATTTTGCAATTTTCCGGAACGAATTTCCTCAGCCAGTCTTTTTATCATGAGAGCCGCTGTAGATCCAGATCCTAATCCGAGTATCATGCCACTGTGTACTTCTTTAATTGCTGCATCAGCAACTATTTGTTTCATTTGAGTTTGTGAATCCAAAATCTTTTTTTCTAGGTTTATAGATTATTAAATTTCAACGGGTGATTTATGTCAAACCTGGTAGAGGTTCTGGTTTTATGTTTATCTTTATCTCTTTATTATCTCTTAAAACATTTAAAAGAAATACTTTGCCTATCTGAGCTTTTTCTACTTCATCCAACAAAGCTTTAGGTTCTTCTATAGAAATATTTTCAGCAGCTATTACCAAATCGCCTCTTCTTAAACCAGCTTTTTCAGCAGGACTATTCGGTAATATTGATTGAATTAGGGCTCCCTTTCTTTCTGGCAATTGAACTAAAGAATTGGGGTCTTGGTTATGTTCTTTAGCAATTTTAGGATTCAAGGAAATCAATTGCACGCCTAAATATGGATGAATAACTTCTCCATTTTTAAGAAGCTGATCTGAAACACTTTTAGCTAAATTGATGGGTATTGCAAATCCTAGACCAGCTCCAGGGCCACTTCTAACTAAAGTATTAATTCCTATTACCTCACCATTTGAATTAATAAGTGGTCCGCCAGAATTTCCTGGATTGATTGCAGCATCAGTCTGAATAAGATCAAGTCTTTTATCTGAAAATCCTAGACTATTAATATCTCTATGTAGGCTACTGACAATTCCTAAGGTAACAGTTTTTTCTAGCCCATATGGAGTTCCAAGAGCAATTGCCCAATCTCCAACTTCAAGATTTTCAGAATTTCCAAGTGGTGCAAAACTAGAATAAGTAGATTCATCAATTTTTACTAAAGCTAGATCGGTTACTGTATCTGTTCCCAAAACTTGGCCATCGCAAATAGTTCCATCTGCCAAAGTTACTGAAACATCATCAACTCTCTCAACGACATGAGCGTTTGTAAGAATCAAACCATTCTCATTAATAATTACTCCAGAACCTTGGCCTCTCTCTCTCTCAGGTGAAATTCCTTGTTCTCCAAGTAAATCCCTCAATAAAGGGTCGAGTAAGGTGGGGTCAAATTGTTGTCTCTCTACTAACCGCTCAGTATCAATTTTTACAACTGCAGAACTAACATTTTTCACTGCAGTCGATACAAAATTATGGCTTTCAAAAGAAATCGAATCTAAAGCTTCAGCTTTATAGGAGAAATTAACAAAACAAAAACAAATAATAATACAAATTTGGATTAAATTAATAAATTTAACCTTAAGTAATTTCATTTATTTAATAGTTCCAAAAATTATTCATTAATCTAATTGAATAAATATAGAAATGTAGTTTTTTTGTTTACATCCATAAAATACAAATTTTTTATTTTGAAAGAAAAAAATTTTTTTATATGTGAAAATTATTTAAACTAATATATTAAAAAAAACTTGAATCAAGAAAACAAAAGTAAAATTGAGAAGTTATTAAAAAAAGTTGCCATTAAGTATGATTTAGAAATCTGCAGTTTAAAAATACGTACTAATCAAAATCCTTGTGTAATTGAAATTATTATAAAAAAAACTAATGGTAATGATATTTCGCTTGATGATTGTGCACTATTTAATACTCCAGCATCAGATGAAATAGAAAAATTAAATCTTTTAAATTGTTCATATGTGTTAGAAATTAGTAGTCAAGGGGTCAGTGATGAATTAACCTCAGAAAGAGACTTCAAAACTTTTAAGGGTTTTCCAGTTAATGTTGAGTTAAACCAAAAGAATTCAAAAACAAAATTTCTGCATGGTTTACTTTATGAAAAGTCTAAAGATTTTTTAGCCATTAACATAAAAGGTAAGATTAAAAAAATACCTTTTGATGAAGTTCTAAAAATTAGTCTTTGTACATTAAAAGATTAATCATTTTTTCAACCATTATTCAATTTCCCATCATAGATGGCATTAGTTATTCTCCCCGGTTTAAACAATCTCATTGAAGATATTAGTGAGGAAAAAAAGTTGCCTCCCAATGTGGTTGAAGTAGCTTTGCGCGAAGCTTTATTAAAAGGATACGAAAAATATAGGAGAACTTTTTATATTGGAAGCAACGAAGATCCATTTGATGAAGAATACTTTAGTAATTTTGATGTTGGATTAGACTTAGATGAAGAAGGTTATAGAATCCTATCAAGTAAAATAATTGTTGAAGAAGTTGAGAGCGAGGATCATCAAATATCCTTAGTAGAAGTTAAACAAGTAGCTGATGATGCTCAAATAGGTGACACGGTAGTCCTAGATGTAACGCCAGAAAAAGAAGATTTTGGGCGAATGGCTGCTTCAACAACAAAACTTGTTTTAGCGCAAAAGTTGAGAGATCAACAACGAAAAATGATCCAAGAAGAGTTTGCAGATTTGGAGGATCCTGTTTTAACTGCAAGAGTTATAAGATTTGAAAGACAATCTGTAATTATGGGAGTTAGTTCGGGTATCGGCAGACCTGAAGTTGAGGCTGAACTTCCCAAAAGAGATCAATTACCGAATGATAACTATAGAGCAAATGCAACTTTCAAAGTATTTTTAAAAGAAGTTAGCGAAATAGCTAGAAAAGGTCCACAACTTTTTGTAAGTAGAGCAAATGCTGGTTTAGTTGTTTATTTGTTTGAAAATGAAGTCCCGGAAATTCAAGAGGGTACTGTTAAGATTGTTGCTGTTTCAAGAGAAGCAAACCCTCCTTCAAGAGCTGTTGGTCCTAGAACTAAAGTAGCCGTTGATAGTGTTGAAAACGAAGTTGATCCTGTTGGTGCTTGTATTGGAGCTAGAGGAGCAAGAATTCAGCAAGTTGTAAACGAATTAAGAGGAGAAAAAATTGATGTTATTAAGTGGTCATCTGATCCAATACAGTATATTCTAAATTCTTTAAGTCCTGCAAAAGTCGATTTAGTAAGACTTGTTGACCCTGAAGGACAGCATGCGCACGTATTAGTTCCTCCCGATCAATTGAGTCTTGCAATTGGTAGAGAAGGTCAAAATGTCAGACTTGCTGCAAGATTAACCGGTTGGAAGATAGATGTTAAAAACTCACATGAGTATGATCAGGAAGCAGAAGATGCAGCAGTCTCCGAATTAATCATTCAAAGGGAATATGAAGAGAATCTTCAGCGAGAAGCTGAGTTAAGGCTAGAAGCAGAACAAGCTGAGCGTGCTGCAGAAGATGCAAGATTACGAGAGCTTTATCCTCTTCCCGAAGATGATCAAGAATATGGGGAAGAACAATATGAAGTAGAAATTAATTCTGATAATGATCAATTGGAGAGTGTTCAAGAAAGTGAAATATCTGCTAAGGAGGGGAAAAAACGATGATTCAACATAATCCTGTGATGAGAATATGCATTGCATGTAAAAAAACATTTGACAGGAAAAATCTTTTAAAGATCACTAAAGATCATAAAAAAGGCATCACGTTCCAAAATGGAATGGGGCGATCAGCTTACATTTGCACTTCAAAAGAATGTCACTCAGATTCTAAGATCAAAAAAAAGCTTCAAAAAGCTTTAAAAACAAATTTAGAGCCTGAATTTATTGATATTTTTGAAAAAGAAATTGCAAGTTATAATTACTATCCCGATAAGGGAATATAATTAAAAAATAATTCTCTTCAATTTTAAAAAGAGTAAAAATCAGATTAAATGACTATCAGCGATAAAATCAGAATTTACGAACTTTCTAGAGACTTAAATCTAGAAAATAAAGATATATTAGACGCTGCTCAAAAACTTGCAATTTCTGTAAAAAGCCATAGCAGCTCTATTAGTGTAGAGGATGCAAAAAAAATTAAAAATCATATAAATAAAAAAAACTCCGATAAAAAAATACTTTCTATCAATAAACCTTCAACTAAGAAAGAGAATTACAAACAAAATAAGAATGATAAATCTCAAGTCAACTCTTCAATAAAAGAAAATTTAAACAAAAACCCATTATTGATAAAACCTTTAAATAAGCCTGAAAGTCCCAAAACAATTTCGAATAAACCTCAAAATCTCAATAAACCATCTACAGCCTCTAGTCCAAAATCTCAAATAAATCTTCGAAATCAGAATTTAAATAATAAAACCCCTCAAAATTTCAATCAAGCTAAACAAACTTCCCGTAATAATATAAACCCAGCTGTCAAAAATCCAGTAAAACCTACTATTCAACTAATTGAGAAGCCTAAAAATTTAAATAATCTTAAATCCAATGAATCTAAGCAGATCTACAAATCAGGCGACAAAAGACAACTATCTAATAAAACAAATCAAAATACAAACAAACCTAGAACAAACAATTTTAATAACAGAATAAATAGCCCTGAACTAGTAGGGGCTCCAATAAGAAGAGAAGATGTGAAGATCAATCCTAATAAGCAAAATAGTAATAAGCAAAACAATTTTTACAAACAAAACAGGCCGGGAGCTCCCAATAAACCTAGTTTTCCAAGTAGAGCTGGTGCTCCCAGTAGACCTGGTGCTCCCAATAGACCTGGTACTCCCAATAGACCTAGTGCTCCCAACAGATATGATGTACCAAATAGACCTGGATTAAAAAACAAAACAGCAGATCAAGGCAGACCTGGCTCATTTAGCAGACCTGGCTCATTTAATAGGCAAGTTAACCCAAATAATCAGAGTAGGGATTTCAGAAAAGAAAATTCTGTTAGAAAAGGTGATTTGAATAGGCCAGGTTCTAAATTCAATGGTCAAAAGTCTACTGGGATTAGAAAGCCAGTATCACCTAATGAACTTTTGCAACTTCAAAAGAATAATAAATCTGATAAAGACAAACCAGTTACGCAGAATAACGAAAGAAAAAATATTGAGTCGCCTAAACAAAATCCAAAAGCTCCAAGTAATCGCATACATGCTGGCCCTAGTTCCAAAAAACCACCTCATAGATCATTTGCTAATACTTCAAAAAAACCAGGTAAGACAGATTGGGACGATAGTGCAAAACTCGAAGCACTAAGAAATAAAAATCCACACAAACAGCGACAGAAGGTTCACATTATCGGGGAGAATGATGACTCACTAACATCTGAAACCAGTGGGTACTCAGGTGAAAAAACTTCAATATTATCCGCAAGTTTAGCCCGTCCAAAAAAAGATAAGGCTGATGAAGTTAAAACTCAAAAATCTATAAAACAATTTAAGAAGAAGAAAAAAGAGACCACAAGGCAAAGGCAAAAAAGAAGAGCAATGGAGTTAAAGGCTGCCAAAGAGGCCAAACAAGTAAGACCCGAGATGATAATAGTTCCAGAAGATAATTTAACAGTTCAAGAATTAGCTGATAAATTAAGTCTTGAAAGTTCTGAGATAATCAAATCTCTATTCTTTAAAGGAATAACGGCAACTGTAACTCAATCACTTGATTTGGCAACTATTGAGACAGTTGCTGAAGAGTTTGGAGTTCCTGTTTTACAAGATGATGTCCAAGAAGCTGCTGAGAAAACAGTTGATATGATTGAATCTGATGATTTGGACAGTCTAATAAAAAGACCACCAGTCATAACGGTAATGGGACATGTAGATCATGGCAAAACAAGTCTTTTAGATTCCATTAGACAATCAAGAGTAGCTTCTGGAGAAGCAGGAGGTATCACTCAACATATAGGAGCTTATCAAGTTGAATTTGAACATGAATCTAAAAAGAAAAAATTAACTTTTCTTGATACTCCTGGTCATGAAGCCTTTACAGCAATGAGAGCAAGGGGTACAAAAGTTACTGACGTAGCTGTTCTTGTTGTTGCGGCAGATGACGGTTGCAGACCTCAAACACTAGAAGCCATTAGTCATGCAAGAGCTGCAAAAGTTCCAATTGTTGTTGCAATAAATAAAATTGATAAAGAGGGGGCATCTTCAGAAAGAGTAAAGCAGGAACTTTCAGAAAAAGACTTAATTGCTGAAGATTGGGGAGGAGATACTGTGATGGTTCCAGTAAGTGCAATCAAAAAACAAAATATTGATAAATTGCTCGAAATGATTTTATTAGTTTCAGAGGTTGAAGATCTGCAAGCTAATCCTGACAGAGCAGCAAAAGGGACTGTTATTGAAGCCCACCTAGATAAAGCCAAAGGACCTGTAGCTACATTGTTAGTACAAAATGGCACATTAAGATCAGGGGATGTTTTAGCGGCTGGTTCAGTCCTCGGAAAAATTAGAGCAATGGTTGATGAACATGGCAATAGAATCAAGGAAGCTGGACCATCCTTCCCAGTAGAAGCATTAGGATTTAGTGAAGTCCCAACTGCAGGGGATGAATTTGAGGTCTACTCTGATGAGAAAACTGCCCGAGCTGTTGTAGGCGATAGGGCAACAGATGCTAGAGCTACAAAATTAGCTCAGCAAATGGCCTCCAGAAGAGTCAGCCTATCATCCTTATCCACTCAAGCTAATGATGGAGAATTAAAAGAATTAAACCTAATTCTTAAAGCTGATGTTCAAGGTAGTGTTGAAGCAATATTGGGATCATTAGAACAATTACCTAAAAATGAAGTTCAAGTAAGAGTTCTACTTTCTGCTCCTGGAGAAATAACTGAGACAGATATAGATCTTGCCGCTGCCTCAGGTTCAGTAATTATTGGGTTTAATACATCATTAGCATCTGGAGCTAAGAGAGCAGCTGATGCTAATGATGTTGACATAAGAGAATATGAAGTAATCTACAAACTTTTAGAAGATATTCAATTGGCTATGGAAGGTCTACTTGAACCCGATCTTGTCGAAGAATCATTAGGTAAAGCCGAAGTTCGTGCAACTTTTGCAGTTGGTAAAGGAGCCATCGCAGGCTGTTATATACAAACTGGTAAATTACAACGGAATTGTTCTCTAAGAGTTGTCAGATCAGAAAAAATAATTTTTGAAGGTAATTTAGATTCTCTCAAAAGAGCTAAAGATGATGTAAAAGAAGTAAATACAGGTTTTGAATGCGGAGTTGGGTGTGATAAATTCTCTACATGGAATGAAGGAGATATTATAGAGGCATTCAAATTTGTCACTAAAAAGAGAACATTAACTCAATAATTCAACTAATTAATCTTTATCACTATCCAAGAACAATAAAGTAGGAAATAATAAACAAGCACCAACTTGTATGAGAAGGCTATTTTGTTGTAATTCACTTCCGCCTCCAATTTTGGAAAGCATTATTACTAGTCCTAAAAATGCTGAACCACTAAAAGCTATCCACAATATTCTCCTTAACCCCTTGAAGGGAGATTGAGATTCCTTTAGTAATTTCTTTTTTAATTTTGGGTCTATTTTTGACATAAGTTCTTTAAATTATAAAATTAAGTCTATATGAAAATATAAATATTTAATATTGCCGATATAGCTCAGCGGTAGAGCAACTGTCTCGTAAACAGTAGGTCATTGGTTCAATTCCAATTATCGGCATTTAAGCAGCAAATCAAAACGATAATGAATTAAAGAATTTAAACCATATTTTTAAGAACAATCTACTTTAATCTCTTTCATATTTTATTTTGGGAACTAAAGTTATATTGATTTTGATGAAACAATTAAAGAAATTAAAGTTAAATGGATTTTTAGATTCAAACTTCTCAAGGTATTGATTTAATGGATTTCTGATATTTAAATTTAAACAAATTTTCAGTATTATTTTCTAAAGATTTTTAATTTCACCAAATTAGTAATAAAGTAGTTAGATTCTTAATAATGATAAGTTCATTAAAATTTGATGGAATGAATTTTAATTTCAAGTTCAAAAAATTAAATGAAGAAAATTTATACAAAAAGCACTTTGGGAAAGTCCTTACTGTAAGATTGCCATGCAATCCTATATTTCCAATAGGGCCAATTTATTTAGTTGATCATATTCATAAATGTTTTCCAGGTTTAGAGCAGCAATTCATTGATCTAGCAATTATTCCACCTAATAAGGTTTCCAAATATTTAGCTAGAAAAATTGATCAATTTAGACCACATCTAATCATTTTTTCATGGAGAGATATACAAATTTATGCACCTGTTGATGGTAGGAGTGGAAATCCCCTACAAAACTCTTTTGAAGTTTTCTACTCAAAAAATATCTTTAAAAAAATTAGAGGTTCCTGGGGAGGATTAAAATTAATTGCATCTCATTATGGAGAAATATATAGAAATACTTCTTTAGTCAAAATGGGACTAAAAAGAGCACAAAAATACAATAAAAATGTAAAAGTAATTTTAGGAGGTGGGGCTGTTAGTGTCTTCTATGAACAATTGGGGAATCTACTCCCAAAAGGAACTGTAATTTCAGTTGGAGAGGGAGAAAATCTCATAGAAAAAATCATTAGAGGAGATTCCATAGAAGAAGAAAGATGTTACATTGCCGGACAAAAACCTCGGAACAAATTAATACATGAACAACCTTCAGGCACTGTTAAAACTGCCTGCAACTATAAATATATTAAATCAATATGGTCTGAATTCGATTGGTACATAGAAGGTGGCGATTATTACGTAGGGGTACAAACAAAAAGAGGTTGTCCTCATAATTGTTGTTTCTGTGTTTACACAGTTGTGGAGGGGAAGCAGGTTCGGGTTAATCCTGTTAACGAAGTAATCAAAGAAATGAAGCAATTATATGATCTTGGAGTAAGGGGATTTTGGTTCACAGATGCACAGTTTATTCCAGCCAAAAAACATATTGAAGATGCAAAAATACTATTGCAAGCAATTAAGGACCAAGGCTGGGATGATATTAATTGGGCTGCATACATCAGAGCAGATAATATTGATGCTGAGCTAGCTCAGCTTATGGTTGACACAGGTATGAGCTATTTTGAAATAGGTATCACCTCCGGATCTCAAGAACTTGTTAGAAAAATGAGATTAGCTTATGACCTTGAAACTGTATTAAATAATTGCAGAATGCTAGTCAAATCAGGTTTCAAGAATCATGTTTCAGTCAATTATTCATTTAATGTTTTTGATGAAACGCCCAGCACCATAAGACAAACAATTGCATACCATAGAGAATTGGAAAATATTTTTGGTAAAGGCTTAGTTGATCCAGCTATATTCTTTATAGGTTTGCAACCTCACACTCTTCTTGAGAAGTATGCTTTGGAGCATAAAATTTTGAAGCCAAATTATAATCCAATGAGCATGATGCCCTGGACAGCGAGAAAACTTCTCTGGAATCCAGGGGCACTAGGGGAAAAACTTGGTCAGGTTTGCTTAGAAGCTTTTGATAATCCAGAAGACGAGTTTGGCAAAACAGTTATCAACATTCTTGAAAGAGAATATGGAAAGTCTTCCTTAAAAGAATCTCTAAAAGTACGTCCTTTATCAGAAAGAAAATTAGCTCACTCTAAATAATAAATTCAATCTTTATTAATCCTCTTTCTCAATTGAACTAGAAATTCCTTTAGATTTTAAAGATTCTGAGTAAAATTCTGCTGGCTCTAAATCACAAACAATTACTAGACCCACGCCCGTATTATGTGCTTCAAGCATTATTGCGATAGCATCTTGTTCGCTTAATTGCGGAACTACTTCTCGCAGTGAAATAGTGACATACTCCATAGAATTAACTGGGTCATTATGAAGTAAAACCTTATATTTTGGAGATTTATTTTTTAATTCAGCAGGTTTCTTTTCAATCACTGCTGAATTATTATTTGCACTTTGTTCTAACTTTATAGATAACATTTAATTTATGAGAGTTTTAATTGTAATAATTATATATTAATTATTCTTTCCATTGCATCAAGGACGTTTGATCGTGAGTTAAATGCTGACAAGCGAAAATAACCCTCTCCTGCTAATCCAAATCCGCTCCCAGGTGTTCCCACTACACTAACTTTTTGGAGAAGGAAATCAAAAAAGTCCCAAGATGTCATTTGATCTGGAACTTTAATCCAGATATAAGGAGCATTGTCCCCACCATAAACTTTATATCCTGAATTCTGAAGTTTATTTTTCATGATTTTTGCATTTTCCATATAAAAATCAATTAAACCTTTCACCTGTTTTTTACCTTCAGGAGAATAAACAGCCTCTGCACCTTTCTGAACCACATAACTTACTCCATTGAACTTTGTAGATTGTCTTCTATTCCAAAGAGGCCATAAATCAATTTCCTCATTTGTTGAACTCAAACCTTTGAGATTTTTAGGTATCACTGTAAAAGCACATCTAACTCCGGTGAATCCTGCATTCTTTGAAAAAGATCTAAATTCAATAGCACAATCCTTTGCTCCCTCAATCTCATATATTGAATGTGGAATATCATTATCTTGAATAAATGCTTCATAAGCTGCATCAAAAAGTATAAGAGATTTGTTTTGAAGGGCATAGTCAACCCACTTTTTCAATTCTTCTTTATTGATCGTTGCTCCAGTGGGATTATTAGGAAAACATAGGTATAAAATATCTACTTTTTTTTCAGGTAGCTCTGGAAGAAAGTTATTCCCCTCGTTGATTGCAAGATATGTCAATCCTTTATAGGTACCATTTTCAAGAGCATCTCCAGTTCTGCCTGTCATTACGTTACTATCCACATAAACAGGGTAAACAGGGTCTGTTACAGCAATTGAATTATCTTTGCCAAGAATATCTAAAATATTGCTACTATCGCATTTAGAACCATCTGAAACAAAGATTTCTTCAGGTGAAATTTGACATCCTCTAGAGATAAAATCATGCTCAGATATTTTTTCTCTAAGCCAAGAATAACCTTGTTCTGGTCCATAACCTCTAAAACCATCTGTTGTTCCCATATCATCTAAAGCTTTACCCATAGCTTCTATGCATGCTCTAGGTAATGGTTCTGTAACATCTCCTATGCCAAGCTTAATAATTTCAGCACTCTTATTTGTTTCAGAATATATTTTTACCCTTTTAGCAATTTCAGGAAATAAATAGCCTGCTTTGAGTTTTAAATAATTTTCGTTTACTTGAACCACTTTAGATAAAAAATTTCACCAATATTAGAATAATGTATCAACGTGCTTTAGTGGTGATTAGATGTTAAGATTATCTTAGTTATGGTTAATTTAAGAGATAATCATAGCTATGAATTCAATTTCAATTAGTTTAAAAATCGTTTAAAGCTTTATAAATAGCAGGATTCAATCTTTATTAATTTTAAAAGTAAATAACAAAAGCTATAAAAAATTGCTTTATCAAAAATTAAAATCTAATTTTTAAAATTAGATTATTTTCAAAATCCAAATCATTCAGAATCAATTATATGTCTCAGCAAATTATCATCGCTGAGCAGGCTCGAATTGCAGCACTACTCACAGATGATCGAGTTGATGAATTAATCGTCGCACAAGGTCAATATCAAATTGGCGATATCTTTTTAGGAACAGTTGAAAATGTTCTACCTGGAATTGATGCCGCTTTCATAAATATTGGTGAAAGTGAAAAAAATGGATTCATCCATGTTTCAGATCTTGGTCCATTAAGACTCAAAAAAGGGACATTTGGAATAACTGAATTACTAGAACCAAAACAAAAAGTTTTAGTGCAGGTAATGAAGGAACCCACAGGATCTAAAGGGCCTAGACTAACCGGGAGTATATCTATCCCTGGAAAGTACTTGATATTGCAGCCATTTGGCCAGGGAGTAAATATTTCAAGAAAAATAAATACAGAAACAGAACGAAGCCGTTTAAAAGCTCTCGGTGTTTTAATAAAACCACCTAGCACAGGTTTACTATTTAGAACAGAGGCTGAAAAGATAAAAGAAGAATTACTTATTGAAGATTTAGAAAATTTAATTCAACAGTGGGAAAATATATTAAAAGTTTCTGAGACTTCTAATCCACCAAATTTAATAAAAAGAGATGATGATTTCTCTCTTAAGATTTTGAGAGATCATATTAAGTCGTCAACAAATAAAATAGTTATAGATAGTAAATTTTCAGTTGATAGGGCAAAACATTTTTTAGGAAGTTATGAATCTAATATTGATATTGAATTTCACGATAATAACTTAAACCAGCATATTTTAGAGAAGTACGAAATTAATAAAACAATTCAAAAAGCTCTTCAAACAAGAGTCGATCTTCCTTCTGGTGGTTACATAATAATTGAACCAACTGAAGCTCTAACGGTAATTGATGTAAACTCTGGATCATTTACAAGATCAGCCAACTCAAGACAAACTGTTTTGTGGACGAATTGCGAAGCAGCAGTTGAAATATCAAGACAAATGAAATTAAGAAATATTGGTGGGGTAATCGTAGTAGATTTTATAGATATGGAATCTAGAAGAGATCAATTCCAACTACTTGAGCATTTTACTTCAGCGATAAAAGATGATTCTGCAAGGCCTCAAATAGCACAGCTTACTGAATTAGGTTTAGTTGAATTAACTAGAAAAAGACAAGGTCAAAATATTTATGAATTATTTGGAAAAAAATGCCCTACTTGCAATGGTGTAGGACATGTAGAAAATCAATTTAATCATGAAATTTCTAACCTAAAAATAAATAATGTTGAAGAAAAATCAAGTAAATCAAATACTCTAAAACCTCACGATATAGATACTTCTCAATTAACTGATAAGCAGGAAACAATAATTGACAAGGAATTACCTGACGCCAAGAACCTCATGAAAGAGAATTCTTCAAATACAATGGAAAATCATAATAATGAGTTGAACTCATTAAATTCGAAAGAAAAAAATATAATAACTGTTGATCTTACCAATGAAGAAAAAATTGTTTTTAGTCAGTTAGGTATTAATCCACTAATAAAATTAGGGAAAGAATATCTCAAGAGCAATAATTTTGTACGATTAAAAGATAGCAGTAATGCACAAGAAAAAACTTTAGATAATAAAAAGACAAAAGCAAAACAAATAAAAAAAATCTCAAAATCTAAAGAGGAAGATCTTGATATCAAAATTGAAGTAACTAAAAATTCCAAATTTAAAGGAACAAAGAAAACTAATGAAATTAATGAAGTTGTATTAACAGATAAGAAGGGTGAAATTGAACTTACTGATGAGGCAAACAATGCAAGAAAAAAGAGAAGAAGGTCTTCAGCAAATATTGAATAAGATATATGAAGTCGGAGTAGATGAAGTTGGAAGGGGAGCAGTTTTTGGTCCAGTTTTCTCAGCAGTTGTCGTATTGACCAAAAAAAATAAATTTATCTTGCAAGAATTAGGGGTAATGGATAGTAAAAAATTAACTCCCCAAAAAAGAAAATTACTTTTGCCAAGTATATTATCACTTTCATCAGATTATGGAATTGGGCAATCATCGGTCAGAGAAATAGATAAACTTGGGATCAGATTTGCAACAGAACTTTCAATGATAAGAGCTTTAAAAAAATTAAGAAATAAGCCACCTGAAATAATAATTGATGGCCCCTTATTATTAAGGCCATGGAAAGGAATTCAGAAAAATATAGTATCAGGAGACTCAAAGTTTACCGCAATATCTTCAGCAAGCATAATTGCAAAAATTTCTCGAGATAATCTAATGGAAAGATTAGAAAAAAAATACCCAGGATACTTAATTTTTAAAAATAAAGGTTATGGAACCAAAGAGCATTTTTCTGCCATTAAAAAAAATGGAATTACTATTCTTCATAGAAAAAGTTTTCTAAAAAAATCAAATCTTATTTAATTCACACCAATCTAAAAAATCTTTAACTAATTGCTTTTGGACTCTTGCCTTTATACCCAATAAAATCCCATTTAATACGGAATGACCAGTAGACTCTAAAATTTTTTTTGGAATAAGCTTTAATAGCGCAGGTTGGCTGACAGATACGCCTAGAAGTGCCTCTCCTTCTAATCCAATATCTGTTGCTTCCAAATTCGCTTTCAAAATAAGATCAAAATCATCTACGATTCCCAAACCATCCAAAGTACTTTCAAGCGCACTCATTCTTAAAATTCCATCTTTATTCTCTACCGCAATTGAAACAACAGGATTAATATCTAATTGAAAAACCTTGAAACTTGTTACTGTATACTTATACCTACCTTCCCCTTCGGGTAATAATTTATTGGAGTCCAGCATTGCTCCAACAACTCTTTCTTCTTCCAAAAGATATTTAGAAAGATATTCTTTATTACGTTTTACAGAAAGCTTAAGTTTCTGTTTAGCATCAAAAGACAAAAGCATTTTCTATATTCCTCCAATGCTTAATTGATCTCTTTTTTTCTTACTATTAATCATGCGCCAACAAGTTGCATATTTAGGCCCTAAAGGAACATACGCAGAAAAAGCAGCTCATATATTATCAAAGCTTGCCAATTTTCAGACACCTATATTTGTACCATGTAATGGGTTACATTCGGTCATTAAATCAATAGCGTACAAAAATTGTGATGCTGCTGTAGTTCCTATTGAAAATTCTGTAGAAGGTGGAGTCACATCTACTCTAGATGCCCTTTGGAAGTTTCCCGATATATTTATCAATAAAGCAATTGTTTTGCCCATAAATCATGCATTAATAAGTAATGGAGAACTTTCAAACATCACAGAAGTATTATCTCATCCTCAAGCATTAGCTCAATGTTCAGAATGGTTATCTGAAAATCTACCAAATGCCATTCCTCTTCCAACGAATTCGACCTCAGAAGCTGTCAAAATGGTAAAAGGGAGTAAATTTAGAGCGGCTATCGGTTCAAAATCATTAATTCAAATTGAAGGACTCAAAGAATTAGCCTTCCCTATTAATGATGTACAAGGTAATTGCACTAGATTTGTACTATTGAGCAAAGAGTCAAATTCTGATACAGCTAATATCGCAAGTTTTGCTTTTTCTTTAATATCAAATCAACCTGGTGCTTTACTCAAAGCTTTAAATTATATTGCAGATTTTGGATTCAATATGAGTAAAATAGAATCAAGACCTTCAAAAAGGGAGTTAGGTGAATATATAATTTACGTTGATTTAGAAATCAATCATCAAAATAACATTAAAGATATTCTTGAACTAAAAAATCATTTAAAACCCTTGTGCAAGAACTTTGTAGATTTTGGGAATTATTTATCTGAAAACGTTGAGCTAGATTAATCTATCCTCTGCATTTATAAACTCCAAACTCCATTAAACCTTTTCTAAATGCCCAATTCATTAAAAGTATTGTTGGAATCTCTCTTATAGATTTTACTATCGCTAAAGGCCCAAGAGACAAAATAGCTAAAGGTCTTCGAATTCCTTCAAAAATAGAGTCATACCATGAGGGATTAGTATAAGAATTCCAATTTTCGGTAATAACACTTCCTGCACTATTTTTATTATTTCTAAGAATATCACTGAAATCATTAATGCTTATAAAATTAGGATGTACCCACTGTTCAAGTAGTTGCTTAAGAACTAACTTCTCAATAAAAGTTGGGGGGTCTACACTTAGATCTCTTGAATTCCAATCAGCTAAAGCCAAATATCCGCCGGGTCTTAAAGTTCTGAGTATCTCATCGGCAAATTTAGTTTTATCATTCATGTGTGCACCAGCCTCAACACTCCAAACCGCATCAAAGGCACCATCTTCAAACTTTAAATCTAATGCATCCATAACTTGGAATTTGCAATTAAGTCCTAAAGGAGTAAGATCTCTTGCTCTTTTTACTTGAGCAGGACTAATTGTGATTCCAGTAACATTAAAACCATAATATTTTGCAAGAATCCTAGAACTCCCTCCTATTCCACAACCTACATCGAGTACTCTGGAACCTTTTGGTAATTTATCTAAACCACTCCACTTTACTAACTCATGAACAAAATGGACTTTAGCTTTTCTAAAATCAATTTTTTTTACCTCTGAGGGATAAAAGCCCAAATGTATATGTTCTCCCCACATTCTCTCTAATAATTTATCCTGTGTCCAAGCATCATATGCAGATGCCACAGTACTTGAAGAAATATATTTTCTCGCTTTACTTCTCCAGATTAAAGTTAAAGTTAAAAGAATTAAAAAAAGTATAAATAAAGGCACTAGTAATTCCAACATTTAATTTTCTTTTATATCAGGGAAACTTTCTTTCAAAGCTGTTCTGGCGGCAAGTTGTTTTCTCGTATGATCGAGCATTTCAAATTCTCTTTGCAAACGAGTATGAGTATTCCGTTCTTCTAGAAGTTTTTGTTGTTCTTCTGCCACAGGTCCACCCAAATGAGCACCTATCCAAAATGATAACTCCATCGGATTTTTAGGTAATTTATCAGGTAGGTTTTTCTTAGTATTTGTCAATTTACTTGTTAAGTTAATGACATCACTGAGTGCTTCTGTTACTAAATCTTTTAGAGAATCTAATTCTTGAAGATTATCAACATTATCGTCGCTTATCCAACTTACCATCGCAGAATAGAATGGAGTTGAACGAACGATTTCTAAAACTTGAAATCTTTGTTGTCCGAGAGTGATTATATTACTTCTCCCATCATCTGCGGTTTGATGTTTTATTATTTGAGCGCAACATCCAACGTTAGCCATACTTTTAGTATTTGGATCCCATTTTATTACTCCAAACATTGAATCAGTCTCTAGTACTGATTGAAGCATGATCCTGTATCTAGATTCAAAAATATGTAAAGGTAAAATCTCTTGAGGAAAAAGTACTACCTCTGGCAAAGGAAATATAGGTAATTCCCTTACTGAGAGCTCTCCCATTTAAACCTCAACTATACCTACTTATATTAATCAATTTAAGTTGTTTTCGGGATATCTTAAAGTTTAACTTCTATGTCTACACCACTTGGAAGATCTAACTTCATTAAAGCATCAATAGTTTTTGCTGATGGACTATATATATCTATTATTCTTCGATGAGTTCTTGTTTCAAAATGCTCTCTAGAATCTTTATCAACATGTGGTGATCTTAATACACAATAAATTTTTCTTTTTGTAGGTAGAGGAATTGGACCTATAGCTGATGCTGAAGTAGTATCAGCAGTCTGGATAATTTTGTCGCAAGATAAATCAAGCATTCTTCTATCGAATGCTTTTAGTCTTATTCTTATTTTTTGTTGTGCAATTGATGCAGTCATAATGTCAAATTAACTTCTAGTGGAGGGTCATTGATTAAAAATGACCCTAACCCTTTAGCTTATATTAAGTGATTGAGGTTAAATTTTTAAAATTCAAATATGCTATTTGAGAATTTTAGAAACAACTCCGGCACCAATGGTACGCCCACCTTCACGGATTGCAAATCGCATACCTTGTTCGATAGCTACTGGACAAATTAATTCGCCAGTCATTTTGATTCTATCCCCAGGCATAACCATTTCAACATTGGAACCATCATCAGAGGTAAATGCTGTGATTTGACCTGTCACATCAGTTGTTCTGATGTAGAACTGTGGTCTATAGCCTGCAAAGAAAGGCGTATGTCTACCCCCCTCTTCTTTTTTTAGAACATAAACTTCTCCTTCAAACTGGGTATGAGGAGTAATAGAACCTTTCTTGACGAGAACCATTCCTCTCTCTATATCTTCTTTTTGCACACCACGTAAAAGTAAACCAACGTTATCGCCAGCCATACCTTCATCAAGCAGTTTACGGAACATTTCAACTCCAGTAACTGTTGTTAATCTTGTGTCTCTTATTCCAACAATTTCTACTTCTTCTCCAACCTTAACTTTACCTCTCTCAATTCTTCCAGTAGCAACAGTTCCTCTACCAGTAATTGAGAAGACATCTTCAACCGCCATCAAGAATGGTTTATCAACTTCTCTTTCAGGTTCAGGAATGCTAGCATCCACTGCTTTCATCAATTCTTCGATTTTTGATTCCCAAGTTGAATCACCTTCAAGAGCTTTTAAACCAGAAACCTGAACTATCGGAATATCATCTCCTGGGAAGTCATAGCTATCTAATAGTTCTCTGATTTCCATTTCAACAAGTTCAATAATTTCTTCATCATCGACCATATCGCACTTATTGAGAGCAACTACAAGAGCAGGAACTCCAACTTGTTTAGCTAAAAGAATATGCTCTTTTGTTTGAGCCATAGGACCGTCTGTAGCTGCGCAAACTAGAAT
>CACNAI010000002.1 GCA_902618335.1 uncultured Prochlorococcus sp.
CTTTGACATATTTTTCCAATTTAAATATTCTTCCCATTGAAAAATCTTCTTCATTTTTCTACTTCTATTTTTACGATTAAACATAACTTTATAAATATAGTTTTTAATGTTTTTATGTTAATAAACAAAATTAATCTACAATATCAAAATAAGTTTTTTTATTGAATAAAAATATTTTTTAAATAAAAGATGAACTCAAAACCAGTTTGGAAAATAGAAAAAATTGTTTTGCCTCAGCATGCAGATCATGCAGGCGTAATGTGGCACGGTAAATATTTTAATTGGCTTGAAGAAAGCCGAATAAATGCACTTTCAGAAGTAGGTATAAGTTATTTTGAACTAACTAAAAATGGCTTAGATTTACCTTTAATCAATACTTCAATAAAATATAAATCTCCTTTATTTCTTGGAGAAAAAATAACAATCGAGAGCGAATTCAATATTGATAAAAGTCCTAGGATTAATGTAATTTCAAAATTTCTTAACAACAAAAATGTAATCTTAACGATTGCTGAAGTCAATTTAGTCTTAATAAATAAACTGAATTTTTCTATAATAAGAAATAGGCCAGATTTCCTTTCGGAAGCCTTTATTAAATTAAACGGTTGAAATTATTATTGGTCAATTGAACGATTTATTAAATTATTAATTATGAATATATTTCAAGTTATTGATTCTTATCAATATGAAATGGAATCAAGATATCAAGAAAAATCAATGCTTACAAATCTTTTTACAGAGCACAAATTCATAGGTTGGTTAGGATTGTTTATAGTATTTTTTTCTATCTTTGCAATTTTTGTTTTTCAATTTCTTGAGTGGGAAAGTAATGACAATAATAAAAGTTAGGAAGATTTAATGCTTATAATTCAACTGAATGATTTAAAAAATGGCTATCTACTTAAAAATAACTAACCCTACAGAGGTTGTAAAAAAAAAGACCTCAAAATGGCTTACAGATATTACACCTGAAAGAATTGATAGAAAATTGGTCGAGGATGAAGTAATAAAAGGCATTATCGAGCAATTAACATTGGAAGGCATAAAAGGAGAAATATCAGCAATTAATGGGTTTGAAGTAAATGAATCTTCAGTAATAACAAAAAATAATTTTGTTATTAGAAAAACAAAAACTTTTTAGATCGAATATAAAATCTTTAATGGAAAATTTATTTATCTTAATTATTTTTATCATTTTTTTAATTTTTATAATTGTAAGGGATTATCAAATTAAAAAGAAAAAGTTTAAATTAAATAATGCTTTAAATTCCAATTTCTTTATTCAAACAATTAATAATTTAATAGAAGAAAACAAATACAATTTGTTAGAGGAGAGGATCAGATTAAGGGAAATAGATGCTTACGGTAACGAGGATTATAAAAAATGGATTGGCAATCCACCTCTTGATGAAAAAGCCATTGAAAAAAATATACTTTATGGATCCAAGCGATTTAAAGAGGGTATACCATACTTCTGGGAAAAAGTAATTTTAAAAAAATTTGGAAATATGGAATTATTTTTCGAAAAGTGGAGATCGTATTGTAATGAAAATCCTACTATTGATGATGAGATAATTGGATCTATCAGAAAGCTCGAGACTGAAGATTGGTTTGTATTCATAGCAAGTCAAATAGAGAAATCATGCTTAAATCTAATAGAAAAAAACTACTCAAGTAAAAACAAGGAAAACTACAAAAAAGGTATTAGATTTGAAAATCATTGTATAGAAATTCTCAAACAAAATGGCTGGCAGGTAAAAGAAACTCCAAATACAGGTGATCAAGGGGTTGACTTAATTGCGTCAATAAATGATTTGAGAATATGTATTCAATGCAAAGATCATGAAAAAGCTATTGGAAATAAAGCAGTTCAGGAAATTTCAGCTGGTAAATTATTTTGGAAAGGTACACATGCAATAATAGTTTCAAAATCTGGCTTTACAAAGTCTGCTTATCAACTAGCAAAATCAAATAAAGTGGAACTAATCAATGAATATCAATTAAAAGATTTAGAAAAGTTTATTGTTTAAATAGTTTATATCAATTGTGATAAGCCCTCTTTATAAAGCAAAAGTGTTGTAAAAATTCCTGAGGCCCACATTAAACCTCTAGCTGTTGGAATATTAAATACATATGCACCAATATATAAAAAACGAAAAATAGGATGAATTAATGCTGCAATTATTGCAATATTAGATTCAGTTAATGTAATCAAACAAAGAAGACATGCGGGGGCATGTAGAGAAATACTTTCCCAACAATTTTGGTGACACCAAACTGCTCTTTTACCAAAAGAGGGTAATTCATCGAATAAAGCCCTAGGAGCAGACATATTTTCAACAGAATATCCCGCTTTAACTCTCCCTATAGTTAATGGAATAATTGATAATAAAACAACTCCAACTGATAGACAAAGGCTCCAGGCAAAAGCTACTTCCATATGATTTAAATAATATTATTAGCTTAATAATTGAAGCTCGTTATCGTGATAAATGAAAAATCATTACCATATATAAAACTTTGCAAAAAATGCTCTAATTTATATTAAAAATTAATTTATGGATATTTCAAAGATAGTTTTAATTTTTGGTATAAGTTTACTAATATATTTTGCTTTTCTGTTTTTAGGATTTTTTCTTAAGAATAAAAATCTAAAGGCACAGAATCTTAAAAAAGAAGAATAGATTATTAATTCCTTGATAATTTACTATTTTCTCAATATTTTTATATCTTTTTGGATATATTTCATGGAAATTAAATTTGATCCTAATAATAATAAGGATATTTGAAATTCAATAAGACAGTTGCTGGTATATGAAAAAATTTTATAAATTTCTTAAAAGTTTTATATTTATCTCACTTTGGCTTATTTTATCCTCATTTTTAACCCAATATTGGAATACCTTTCATTGGGAATATATTTACTTAAACTTCAGAAATTTATTTGATAAAGAATTTTGGTTTGTTGTAGAAAAAATTCTTTTTGGATTTGATATTGGTTACTGGTTAGAAGAAGCACTAAAATTCTTAAGTTATGAAATACCTAAAGAATCTTTTAAATATTTGCCAATTTATTTCGTATTAAAGTCTATTTGGATAAAGAATTAATTTCTATTTTTAATAGATTTTAATAAATTCCTTAAAATTCTTGAATAAGGTCGGTGAGTTTATTTTTCTTAAAACAAATAAAGTTCCTTTATCACCTCTGCAGATTCTAAGCTTATTACTTAAATAAGTTATCTCTAACCACCCTAATTGTTCATTATTTATTTCTTTCATAGCTTTTATATTTTTTCTTCCAAATTTAGGACCTATAACACCAGCATGTGTAAATTTGACCCCAATTTTTTTTTCATTTATGTAATTTAGTCTCAATAAAATACCAGTACCAATTATTGATTTTATTCCTCTAGGTTTAAGTAAATTAAGACCATTTAAATTAAAGGGATCAAGAATTTGAAAGTTATCAATAAAAGGAGAATATTTTAAAAAAGGACTATTAGAACTACTCCACCTAAGCTCCCAAACACCCTGTAAATCATCTCTATCTTTGCTAAAGGAAAAATTATGATCAAATTCAAGTTGTTCGGTAATAGTTTTTATACTCTCTGAATTTGGATATTTAAGAAGTAAATTTAATAAATCATCTTCGGATTCCATTTAATAACCGCTGAGTATATAGCTAAGGATAAATACTCACCTCCATATGCTATATTCTACCCAGAATATGTTGATTTGATGACAAAGAGCTATTGGCTAAAGAAAATTTCAATTCCAAATGCTGATTTATTTCTTGAATATATAAGGACAGTATTACCTTGGATTAAATCTGTGGGAGGAGTAATAGTAAAAAGAGATTTGATACAAGAATCAACCTCAAATGAATGGGATGGAGGCCAGCTTGGATTAGTAATAGAATTTGAATCAAAATTTGCTGCTAAAAAAGCATTTTATTCTGAAGTATTTCAAAAATACCTGCAGTCCAGAGATTTAATGGAACTAGTTACTATAAGTACTCTTTAAAAATCAACCAATAGCGATCTCCAGCAAAAAAACTTATAAGTATTTATTACTATTAAATTATTTATGTAATATTTATAACTTCACTATCAATCGTATATTTTGCAAAATTTAAATGTAAAAGAAATCTCTTAATCAAATGAACTATTCAACAGAAAAAGATGATTATTTGATGACAACTCCATATACAAAAAAAATTCAGCAAAAATTTGAAAAGGTTAAATCTTTTTTAGAGCAAAATGGATTTAATCCTTCATCAGATAGCTTAATGCAAGATATAGTAAGTTCAGAGGAATATATTGCTAAAAATGGCTTATAAAATATCAGAAAATATTCAGTGTCCTTAGATAATAAAAGCCGCCTATTAAAAAAGGTAACAATATTCCAATAAATAAAAATATTGATTTCTTTGATTCGCCTTCTGATATTGGGTTAATTTCTGGTTCAATTGCGAAACCATTCTGTCTACCACCGCTTTCGGTTGTATAACCTTTTTTATTCATAAGAAAAATAATCTATGCAGATTATCTCATGTAAAAACTTATTTAAAAAAATTTTTTACATTTAGAATTAAACTAATTTTTAAATCTAATAATTGATTTCAATCTGAGATTTCAATTTGGCAGCTTTTTTTAAAAGACCTACAACTTCCTTACGGCCAGTAGCAAATTCAGCCTTGTTGAGTAACTCACTATATTTTTTTGTGATTTCTCTATGGTTCATTTTTTGCATTTACCTTTTAAAATTATAAAGTTACTAAAAAAAATTTTTGTATAAAGGATATCAAAAATGCGTTTAAGTACTTTACCTATTTAAACCAACCTTTTTTCTTGGGTTTAATCTCTTCTTTAATAACTTCTTTTTTTCTCCCAAATAATCCCTTTTTTTGGACTGGTAAATTCTCTTCAACAGGTTTAGATTTTCTGTTAAATAACCCTTTTTTAGGTTCCTTTTTAATTGATTCTTTTGTTTTGGAAATCTTTGTTTTTTTAGGATTTAATTTTGAATTTTTGGTTTTGCTATCTGCGAATAAAGTTTGATATACAAAAAAACCAAAAACAGCAAAGAAGCCTAATGCCTGTACTAGAGCAGTTCCAAGATTATCAAACATTTAGGCCTCAACTTTGTATAGTGATTCTTTTTCTTTCGTATCTATACATTTTTTATCATCAGACAAGCATTTAATTTCTGCCTTCTTCTCAGTATGAGAACTGCAGTCACCTGCATTTGCATTAGATATTGAAAACAAAGTTAGTACCCCTAAAATTAAGGCATATGAGGTATAAATCGGATTCATGAGTTTTCTTTTTATTATGGAAAAATAATTTCGCAATTGCGAAGATAAGCTTCTCTTCTCCTAAAAGTATCCCCTTTTTATATCTATTTGTAGTAATTTACTAAATCGATAATTAATATTGCTAGTAATGAAAAACCCAAAATGAAAGGTAAATAAGGATATTTATTTAAAATTTTGTTTAGTTGATTTTTCGATGTTTGTTTTTCCTTTTTCTTTTCTCTAGGGGGTAAACCTAACTCTTCTCTTCTCTTTGCTTCTCCCATAATTTTTAAACCATTTAAAACTATTTTATATATTTAGTAGTATTAGTGTTTTATTCTAGATTTAAAAATTATTATCGGTTAATTTAGTTTAAATTTTGGATATATTAAAAATATATAAAAAAATTACATGATAGAAGTAGTTTGGTCAGTAAATATAATGATTGCAATTCTGATTAGTGGTGTTGCCTGGGTTCTTTATTACATATTTACTTATGATCAAAAATTTACTTCCTAGATAAATGTCAGATAAAGATCTAGGTAATTTTCTAAAAAAAATTGAGCAACTTAATCAAATTGCTGAGCTAATAAAAAATAATCCTAATAAAAAGTTATCTCTTTCAAAATGCAAGAATCATGATGAAGTAATTAGATTAACAACTGAATGGGGTTTTGATATTGGTAAAAGGTGGGGAGAATATTAATTGATTTTATTACCAGCATCATTAAAATTGCCATCAACTTCAAATTTAATTCCTAAGATTAATTAGTATTTCTTGTATTGGAATTATGAAAGAAATTGGAGAGATAAAGTCAAATATATATAAAATAGCTGCTGTTACAGATAGAGGGCAAAGATTAAATAAATTAATTTCTCCTATGTATGAGGAAAAAGCTAATGAAATGAATGAATTGATTGATGCTCTTAAAGACTTTAGTTTTGAAATATCAGAACAATTATTGTCTGGAGAGTGGGAATTGATTTTTTCTAATGTTGAATTATTTCGAAGTTCTCCTTTCTTCCTTGCTATTGAAAAGGCATTAAATGATGAATTTAAAAGTAATCTTTTTTTTAAATTACATCAATTACAAGTAGGATCCTTTGGAATATCAACTATTGGAAGAATTGCTCAAAAGATTGATTTTGACAAAAAAGAATTTATATCTACTTTTGACACTACGATATTTGGGCTCACAACAATTCCTATCTTAGGTTGGTTCAAACTATTGCCTACTTTTGGTGGAAGAGTAATAACCCTAGCAAGTGATTTAGCTTTAAGAAATAATTTACTTGATATGAACTTACAAAAGACAAAAGTTTCCAAAGTTGATGGACTCAATAAGATTCCATTATTTAGTGAATTACTTATGGATAGATGGTATCCAGTTAAAGAGGTATGGAATAAGTTACCTTGGAATAAAGAATCACCAAATTGCCAGGTTTCAATTGTATATTTAGACGATGAAATGAGAATTATGCAGGATATGTATGGGTCTATTTTTATTTATATAAGGCCTTCAATTTCCTTGTTGAATTCAAATTCAATCTCTAATGATTAATTAAAACACTGAATAATATTTTTGTAATTTATAGAATAAATCCATTAAAAATTTATTTTTAAAGATTAATTAATAAAAACACCTCACATCTTAAATACAAATAGGTTATGTTCATATTGAACTTTTTTTATTATGCTTAGAAATCAAGAAAAAAATTCAGTTGTTAGAGGAATATTTCTAATAGGAGGTTGGGGCTTAGGTCTAGACAGATTTTACGAAGGAGATAAAAAAGGTGGCTTTTTATCAATCATTGGTTGGAGTATCACATTTTTTAGCTTTATCTTTCTTAAATGTTCAGGTTATGAATATGTTGAGGGTGTGAAAAATTATTCAGATTATTCCCCTAACCCTTTAATAGTATTACCTTTACTGGCAGGAGCATATGGTGGCTTTCTAATAATTAAGAAGGCATTTAGATTAGCAAAGCAATTTGAGAATGCTGAATAATAATACAAGCAGGCAAATTCAAGATAATAATCCAGATCCTTTCAAATAAAATTTAAATAAAAGAATTACTAAAAGGTTCACTATTGCTAAGGCTACCAAACCATTTCTGTTTTTTACATCTAATTTCTTGACTAAATTAGAAAGATAAACAACTGGATTTTCTGGCTCTTTATTATCCAAATTTTATTTAAAAATTAATTTGACAAGAAAATATCACAGTTTCATTTGAAGAATCAAAATTGTAAAGATGAATAGCCAAAAAGAAATATGTAATTTCTAACCCATAATTCCTGCATTTCTTAAAAACGCTTTACCCATATTGCCAATTACAAAAAATAGAGACAAATTAACTAAAAGGATTATTAATAATGCCAACATTTTATAGTTTGGATTAGTTGAAATGCCATCAAACCCATTATTAAGAAATCTTTTAAAAAGTGATTTGTCAATTTTTAGTTTTTGTTGCTCAGAATCAAGTTTTACTTTTTCTTCTGAAGAATCTTGATTACTTGCTTTCTCTAGAAATTCTGTAAACGCTTTAACATTCTCTTGTTTTTTATTCCCCTCATTAAGATCTTTATTATCTTCATTCAAATTGGGGGACGATTCGATTGAATTATTTTCCTCAGGATTAAGTTTTGAATCTTCCAAATTAGTAGTAAATGCTAGAAGTATATTACACCATAAAAAAAACCCACTCGATCAATTGAAGAGAGGGTTAGCTAAGGTTAAAGTTCTTGTTAATATAATAATTTATTTTAATTAATTTTGCGTTAGTAGCATTATGAAATTTTAATTTAGTTTATAGTCAAAGTTTTTTATTACAAATGTTAGATGCGAATACTATAAAAGCATGTAAAGATGATCCCTCAATAAGAGAAATTAAAATTAGAAATATAGAACATGCTATTGAGCAAGCAGAATTGATGATAAAAGAATCAAAAATGAGCC
Source organism: uncultured Prochlorococcus sp. (assembly GCA_902618335.1). GTDB lineage: Bacteria > Cyanobacteriota > Cyanobacteriia > PCC-6307 > Cyanobiaceae > Prochlorococcus_A. The sequence goes on from CACNAI010000002.1 coordinate 8,257, forward strand.
AAGAAGAATTAATCTTCTTAAAAAGAAAAATATCGGATTCAAGACAGGATTTAGAGATACTTTATTTAATGAAAATTCAATGAATATTCATTTGTTAATCTTTTTAAAAGGATTGAATTTTTACGAAGAAATTTAATTTGTATATTTGAAGACTTAAAAAGTTTAAAGGGAATGTAAAAATTTGTTTTAAAGGTTTAAGTTATGTCTAAAAATAACCTATACATACCTTTAAAGGTTGTTCCATACATCTTTATTTCAATTACTGCTATTGCAATAACAGCAGCTACATATGTAATTACATAGCTTTATATGTTGTTGAAATTCTCTAAAGTTATAAATACTAAATAAATTAAAATATTTTTAAAAACTAATTTTATGAATAAAGTCAAAAAGGCAATTTTAACAATATCAGTAATCATATTTTCCCTTCTAGGAATAAAAAAATTAATTTATATCTACCAAGCTAATGATTCTAAAAATAAAGAAGAATCGATCTTAAATGAATCTATTCGTGTTTTAAATGAATGCTTCGATCTAGAAAATAAAAATAAAAGAACCCTTAATAAATCAATTGAATTAATTGAGTATTGTTTGGAGGAATATGGATATAAAAACTGATTTCAAAACTTGAATGATGAATTTCCATAATACTCCACTAATATGCAGATAAAAATTTTCTGATCAATAATCTTGTTATGTTCCATAATTTTTTGTTATTAATAATATTTTCTTAATTTAATTTTTTAAAATGACTAAAGTTAAATGTTCTTATTTAGGAAATTTAAATTGTGAGGCTATTCATCTACAATCTGGAAGTCTTATTAGAACGGATGCGCCTTTAGATCACTGTGGTAAAGGTGAAAGTTTTTCTCCAACTGATTTATTAGCAACATCTCTAGGTACTTGCCTGCTAACCATTATGGCAATCAAAGCTAAATCGAAAGGATTTGATTTGCAAGGTATATATTTAAATATTGAAAAACTAATGACACAAAATAGCGAGAGAAAGATAAAAGAACTAATAATAGATATTTTTATACCAGAGAGCACTTCTAATGAAACTATTGATTTTTTGAAAAAAGCTTCCAAAGAATGTCCAGTCACAAGAAATTTATCTCAAGAAATAGATATTAAAATTAATTGGCATCATGAATAAATCGTAAAAATAGTAATAACATAAAAAATAATGAAATACTTTATTGGAATATTCATTCTTTTATTTGGAATATATGTAATAACTGACTTGGCATTAAAGACTAGGTATACAAGAAAAAGACTTTCAAAAGGAAAAAATAAATCTTGTAAATTTTAATATTGCAGATGGATTAAATAAATTTAGTTTGTACTAAGAATTAAGACATATTTTAATTTTATTTTTTCACTATTTTTTGATCAATCAAACTAATCAAAGGGATTATGAAATTAACATTTATTCCAACAGTGCACCATGTATAAATAATAAGAAAAAATATTTTTATAAAAAAATTAGGAGGTAAGGTGAAAAATATTTTGAAAAACCCACCAATGAATAATACCAATATTCCAATTTGAAAAAGACCATTTATTATCCATTTAAGCCCATTTTTTTTAATGTTTATATAAAACCAAAGAAAAACAAAACTAGATAACAATAAAAATATAAAATTTATGATCATCTTTTTAGAGAAAATCTAATAAATTTGCCATTATCAAGGCATGATGATAATTATCACTTTTTTATCTGCTAAATTTTTTTAAAAAAGGAAAAGTTATACAAAAAACAATAAAAACAAATTAATCTTTTTAACTTTATTCTTAAAACATTTTCGATTTTAGTAAATCAACTCTTTTTTGATTTACTCCCAAATCACTTTCTCCAACTCTTGATTCTGATCTTATTGATAAGATGTTTGATTCAGGTAGAAAGGATACTTCTAAGTCGTCTATATATTTCATCCATTTACTGGTTGCCTCTGCATGAAGATAATCGCCATTTATTTCTACAATCTGAGTTCTTGGAGTATTTTCGATAAATGTTTTAATCTCTTCAAAAGGTTTATCAATATTATCAACCTCCCATTCTTCTCGTACACAATGAGCAATTTCTATACAAGGTTTTAGATCTACATGTGAGGCAAATGATGAAGAAGGGAATAAAAAGCTTGAACAAATTAAAATTGCTAAAAAAAGTATTTTCATTAACAGAGGAATTAACAATCCATAATCTAACTAATCAAATTACTAATTTGGAATGACGTCTCACATTATTTTTGAGTAAAGCATATATGTTTTTATATTCAGGATTAAATATGTATTTTTAATAATCAAAAAAAAAAGACCCCTCAGAGAGAGATCTTTTGAAAATTGATTTAAATCAAGTGTTTCCTTGTTTCCACTGAAATAGATCAATTCCTCCTACACACATAATTAATATCCCACCAAAATTCAAAATATGTAATGCTTGATAGACCTCTATCTTAACTGTCACATAGCGAAAAATACAAAAAGTACTCAAACATTGTGGTCGAGTACTTTTAAAGTTATCAGAAAAAAGTGTGTGAGGAGTTTCTGATGTAATTAATCTACTCCGTAGGTAATTTAAAAGGCTACAGTATAAATTACTAATTATTTAAATTTTTAATGAAAATTGGCCGTTGATGAAAAAAATAATCATAAACATAAAAAATTCATGAAAAGCATTTACAAAAAAACCATTTTTATTATTTCGGTAATTGCTCTTTTTTCAGTAATAGTAGGGGTTGTCAAATATTCGCTTACTTATATTGAAAATAATCCCGAAAAATACTTACCTACTCAAAAGTAAGACGAAAGTTAAGTATAAATTCACTTCAAAAAATCTAAAAAGTGTCTTAAATATGTTCTACATAGACAGCTTTAGTCATGAAAATCAAAAATACTTCAGTTCTTAATCAGAATAATATTCATTTAAGTCAATTTAAAAATAAGCATAAATATAAAATAATTGAAAATTACTGGAAGAAAAGAAAGAAAGAATGTGAAAAAAATCTTTCAAAATTTTGCTAACCGATAATTATGAATTTTATTTTTTCTTTTTTATTAGCATCTGTGATGTGGGTTCAAGTTCCACAATGGGAAGCTGACTGGTCAAAATGTGCTGTAGATGTTCCCGATTCATCATGTCACTGGTACGTAGCTGCTCCCGATAATACGTTTGGGGAAGGATTTGATTGGGAAAACGCTCCTTGGTTTGATGCTAATGGATTACAGGATGTAGCTAAAATGGAGAAAGAATCTGTAGTAGAAAAACTTCAAAATAACTAAAGTTTCTATTTCATCAATTAACTTTTAAAAGTATTTAAATCTAGTGGCTTAATGGTTAACTTTTGATTAATTAAAAAATTTTTATGCGTTTCAAAGTAAGTCTCAAAAAAAATGGAAAGGAATTTGATGAAGTTGTTATAGCTAATAATAAAAAAGAGGCAATGGAAGTAGCTTTAAAAAACAATCCAGAAGCTCAAGCATTAAACTCTGATTGGACATTTAAGATTTAATTATTTGCGAAGTTTAGGAACCAGGAGAGATGCAACGCAAATAACACTTATTGCAGGCCCAGGTGACAAATTAAAGACTATAGAGAGAATAAAGCCCAGAAGTGAGATGCATAATCCAAAAAATGAAGACCTCATCATTGCAATTCTTAAACTATGAGCTTTATTTAGCCCTAACAAAGTTGGGGTAGAAAGAAGAGCAATAACAAGAATTACGCCCACTGCTGACATTGAACTAACAATTACTAATGCCGTTGTAAAACTCAAAGCTAGATTTAATAAAGAAACGTTTATACCACTCGCAGATGCACCTTCTGGATCCAAACCCACATAAACAACTTTTTCATATCCAAAAGTCATTAAAAGTATAAATACTAAAAAAGCAATTATTGTTCTAAGCAAATCCCCAAAATTTGCTGTCAATAAATCGCCAAATAATACTGCCTCCAAATCAATCCTTATTCCGAGTAGAGGGATAATAAGGACTCCAAACCCAAGCATTCCAGCAAGAATAGTATTCATAACTGCTTCATAATTTTCACTTTTTCTATTGGTTAAACTTTCCGCAATTACCGAGCCTAAAAGACCACTGATAACACCACCAATTGAGGGGTGAATTCCAAGCGCTAAGGCTAAAGCAAGTCCAGGCAAAACACAATGAGAGATTAAATTAACTTGTAATAATCTCTTATGAGTGATTAATACAGTTCCCATTGCTGGACATAGAATTCCTGAAAAAACAGTTATTATTAATGGGACAAGCCACCAGTTGTTATTAATAAAAGACATTATTCGAATGATTCGGTATGATCAAAAATACGGAACAAAAAAAGATTTTGGAAACAATGGTAACTAAGTCTGACATTACCAAAAGACAAGAACAACTTCTTGAAGAACTTAATAAATGTGATGATGAATTGACTGGTCAAGAGTTGCATAGACAATTGATAGAAAGCGGAAAGGCTATGGGACTGACGACTGTTTACAGGAATCTTCAAGTTCTGATAAAGCATGGCTTAATACGTTCTAGACATCTCCCAACAGGAGAAGTTCTGTACACTCCCGTAGATAGAGATATTCATCATTTGACCTGTGTTCAATGTGGTGAGACATCAAAAATGGAAGGATGCCCGGTAAAAGATATTCATACACCCAAAACAAATCCAAAGAAATTCCAATTGTTGTTTCATACCCTCGAGTATTTCGGGCTTTGCCAAAACTGTTATCAAGCTCAGAATTAAAAAGGAACATTTTCTAATCACAGAAATTATTTTCGTTTATAGAGCTAATATTTATAGCCTCTAATTTATCTTTTATTTCGTCAGGACTACCAACTGCCAAAACACTTTTATCAAGAACGATTACTTGATCATAGTTATTTAAAGAATCGCCCCAATCATGGCTAGTTACGAGCAAAGAAAGTCCCGTATCCGCAAGTTGACGAATAATTTTTAGAAAATCTTCCTTTGCAGGTGGGTCCAAAGCTGCACAAGGTTCATCTAAAAGAAATATTTTTGCAGGGGACATAAGAGTTTTTGCTAATAGAGCTCTTTGCTGCTGTCCTCCTGAAAGAGAATCGAGTCTTCTATTAGCCAAATTTGCAATGCCTACTCTTTGCATTGTCGCCTCTAATTCACAACATCTATTAATCCAAGAATTAGGATATGCTAGAAGAGTCTTAATTTGAAAGGGGTTATTACTTCTTGATTTTGAATACTTTATTTGACCAAGAGATACCAATTTTTCAACTGTGATGGGGAACTTCCAATTCATAGAACTTCTTTGAGGCATAAGTGCCACAAGAGCTCTAGATCTATATAAATTTTCACCGTCAATTTTTATTTCGCCTTTGTCTGGAGTATTTTGTCCTTGCAATATTCTCAAAAGAGTTGATTTACCAGCGCCGTTTGGGCCAACTAACGCTGTTAGAGTTCCAGGTTTAATCTCAACCGATACCTTATTCAAAGCTGGCTTACTTTTTTTTGTGTATGCAAAGGTTAAATTTTCAGCGACTAAAGTAGCCATTAATTAATCTTTTAAAAAAGTCACTTTACAAGCTTACCAATAATACAAATTGCGTATTATTTTCATAACATTTAGTACCTTTGCTTGTCAGGCATAATGAAAATGATTATCATTTTTAAAGTGTTTAATTATTTTTCATGTCAATTTTTAAAAGACTTTTAACAAATAGAACAGGTTCGAGTAAGTCAATTATTAAAAATTCTCTAATCGCTGGAACGATTATATTTTCTGGTTTTGGGCAGGATGTTATGGCTAAAGGAAAATCATATGTAGCAGTAGAACCACTAGTTTGTGATTTAGTTAAATCAATTGCATTACCATCTGACGAAGTTACATGCTTGGTAGATAGGAAACAAGATGTTCATGACTTAAAGATCAATCCAAGGCAAGCTCAATTACTTAATAGCGCAGACAAAGTATTTACTCTTGGTAAAGAAATGACTCCAAGTATGAGAAATTGGGAAAATAAAAAGAATACTGTTGTTGTAGGTGTTAGTGCAATAGACGTAGATGATCATTCTGATCATGGAGGTCATGATGATCACTCAGACCATGATGGACATGACGATCATGCTGAACATTCAGCTAAGGTAGATGACCACTCTGATCATGGAGGTCACGACGATCACTCAGATCATGGTGGACATGATGATCACGCTGAGGGTGCTTTCGAATGGGCAGGCAAATTCCAACTTTCTAAGGGTTCTTACAAATGGTCATTTGAAAAAGTCGATGGAGAATATGCAGATCCTGCAATGAAGATGGTGATTCTCAAATCTAATGACATAGAAGGGTCTGAAGATTTAGCTAAAGAACTATTGGGATCTAAAGACTCAATAAGCAGAAAAAATGATGGAACTTTGATAGCCAGTAATAAAGCTTTTGTTCTTAAATTTGATCAAAGAAAAGAAAGTACTGTTTTTAACGTAGACATCAAAGAAGATGGTCAGTATATATTTTTTACTGAACACATGCCTTTTGAGTTTGAAGCAACTCAACACTTTTTTAAAGACGTTTCAAATAGTGATGTAGAACCGATAGCACAAGTACCAGACGAAGGAGAGGGGCATCATCATCATGACCATGGAGGACTAGATCCTCATGTTTGGCATGATCCACATAACATCATAAAAATGGGAGATCTTATAAGCAAAAGTTTAAAGAAAGATATTTCAGTTTTTAATAGAGGTGACAGAAAACTAATTAATGAAAGATTCGAAAAAGCTGATTCTCTCTTAGAAGGCTTAGATAGTTGGATCGTCGAGCAAGTAAGCTCTATTCCTGAGAAAAATAGAGTAATTGTCTCTAAACACAAAGCAATGGAATACTACGGAGACGCATTTGGTTTTGAAACCATTAGTTTACTTGACTTTCTTGGAGACTCCTCAAGCTTAAGGCCAGACAACATAAGTTCTACTTTAAAAATGTTAGATGAAGAGAATGTTCAGGCAATATTTCCAGAACAAATTCCAGCATCTAAGTTATTAAGGAACTTAAGTAGACAAAGTTCAGTTCCTTTAGCTTCTAATCAAATATTCGTTGATGGATTGATGATGGATGGTAATACGGTTTCAGTAGCCGTTCACAACACTTGTACAATTGTTGATTCATTAGGTGGAAGCTGTGACAAAGAATCTGGCGCCAATCTTGAGTCTGAATGGTACAAACTTTCAGATTAATTTTTTCTAATAAAAACGGTTTTCATTTCTTATTATTACTATTATTAAACTATTATTTATATAGTAAAAATCAGTAAATGAGCATCAAAGATAAGGTTCCCGTTACAATTCTCACTGGATTTTTAGGTTCAGGGAAGACTACTTTGCTTAATAGAATATTGAGTGAAGAACACGGGAAAAGAATAGCCGTAATTGAGAATGAATACGGTGAAGTAGGTATAGATCAAGGGCTCGTAATCAATGCCGATGAAGAAGTATTTGAGATGTCAAATGGTTGCATTTGTTGTACTGTTCGCGGTGATTTAATAAGAGTCCTTGGCAACCTTATGAAAAGAAGAGATAAGTTTGACTATGTTTTAGTAGAAACGACAGGATTAGCAGATCCAGGCCCAGTTGCTCAGACTTTTTTCATGGATGAAGAGATTAGTTCTGAATTTACTCTTGATGGAATTGTGACTTTAGTTGATGCTGCACATATCGATCAGCAACTAGGAAGGAGTGATGAAAGTTCAGAACAAGTTGCATTTGCAGATGTTCTTGTCCTTAACAAAACTGATTTAGTCTCTGATGATGCGCTAAATACTCTTGAATCGAGGTTGAGAGATATGAACCGAATGACTCGAATTATTCGAGCCGAGAATGCCAAAGTACCAATTGAAACAGTCTTAAATCTAAGTGCATTTGATCTTGATCAGATCCTTAAACGCAGGCCAACATTCCTTGAACCAGAATATCCTTTTGAATGGACAGGTGTTTACGATCTTGATACAGGTAAATATGAATTAATGCTGGAAGAAGGACCAGATCCTGAAATGTCCCTAGTAGCTATCGTTAACCAAGGTGAGAGTGAGGAGGAACTTAAAGATGGGGCTGAATCCTCCGTAAGACTTTATGCAGAAAAAGCTAATACTTTAGAACCTGGAAATCCTATCCCATATGGAGAACATATAAATCTCAGATTAGATGATAAAGGGAATAAATCCTTCATCCTGAACATAGAAAAAGCAACCAAAATAGGTTTGTTTACACAGCACACTGCTGAAGAATTCAATATGAAAGTCATTAAAAGTGAGGAAAATAAAGAGATTCCATTTAATACTGAAAGGTTTTGGCAAGCAGAGCATGAACATGATGATGAAGTAGGCTCAATTGCTATAGAGCGTTTTGGAGATGTTGACCCAGAGAAACTAAATACTTGGATGGGAAGACTTCTCTCAGAAAAAGGGGTGGATATATTCAGAACTAAAGGTTTCATAAGTTATTCAGGTAACCCAAGGCGAATAGTTTTCCAAGGAGTACACATGTTATTTACTGCTCAACCTGACAAAGAATGGGGTAACGAACCTCGTAGAAATCAACTTGTTTTTATCGGTAGAAATCTAAATGAGAAAGAGATGCAAGAAGGCTTTGATAAATGTCTGATATAGAACCATTTAGCCCAAGAGGCATGTTCCACGAGGGATGGACAGCTGAAGTTAACGATTATGCCATAGCATGTGGCTGGGCTCTTAAAGGAAAACAATTTCTTGTTGGCGACGTGGCAGGTGGTCTTTTTGCATTCGAAGGAGATACTGGAAAAATTATTTGGAAAAAAGAAAATACACACTCTGGTGGCCTAATAGCAATGGCCATTCATCCAGAAGGTGAAATATTTGCAACATCAGGTCAGGATGGAAATGTTCAAATTTGTAATTGTCACGAAGGTAAAGTAATTAAAACACTTGACCTTGGTAAGGATTGGGTAGAGCACCTAAAGTGGTCTAATGATGGTTTATTTCTAGCGATAGCTTCCTCAAAAAAAGTATATGTTTTTAATGAAGTTGGTGAAGAGAAATGGATCTCAGAAGACCATCCAAGCACAGTAAGTGCAATTACATGGTCAAATAAAAATGAACTAGCTACTGCTTGCTACGGAAGAGTGACATTCTTTGACATACTTAATAATAAAACCAATCAAAAACTCGAGTGGCAAGGATCATTGGTATCAATGGAATTAAGTCCTGATGGAGATATAGTGGCCTGTGGAAGTCAAGACAATTCAGTTCATTTTTGGAGAAGATCAACCGGAATGGATGCTGAAATGACAGGATATCCAGGAAAACCAAGTCACCTTTCTTTTGATGACAGCGGAAAATTACTAGCAACTAGTGGTAGTGAAAGAATTACAGTATGGAGCTTTATAGGGAATGGTCCTGAGGGGACTATGCCCGGAGAGCTATGCCACCATACAGAACCCATTTCGAGCCTTGCCTTTTCAAATAAAGGTATGCTTGTAGCCTCGGGATCTAGGGATGGTTCTGTTGTCGCAAGTTTTCTAAAAAAAGATGGTAATGGAGACCCAGTTGGGGCTGCATTCGCCGGGGATTTAGTAGGGGCAATATCCTGGAGACCTGATGATTGTGCACTTGCAGCAGTTAACGCAAAAGGTGTGGTAAATGTATGGAAATTTAAAGTTCGTACTAACCTTTTTTCGAAGGGGTTTAAGTAAAAATTAAAAATTTATAAAATCACCAATAGTTAGCTTTTAAATGTCTTTCCATACAAATGACCTCACAGTCATTATCTATTCCTTTTGGGTGTATATCGCAATATGAGAGACATTGAAAATATTCGTCTATAGGATTAGATTGATTAGTCTTGCTAACTTCTTTTGAATGATCCATAAAAGAGCTCCACAATTATTTAAAATTAAGATAGTCGAATTAAATATCAAAAGAAATAAGCAAAACTTACTAAAAATATCTCAAAAAAACAAACGAGATTGATTACTACTCTCGGACATTTTTATTTAAAAAGCAATGCGTATAAAAACGGATTGTCTTTAGAGAAATATTTTCCTAATTTTATATTGTTGAGTTCTAGGAGGTCTTTCAAAATGATCGATAGCCTGCCTGAAATTTCGGAATAAACCGAACTAATTTAATTAACTGCTCCAATTATTTTTTATTAATGTCTAAGCTTCCTTCTTCTGCATCGTTTAGGTGCCCTTTAAGAAACAAGCTTAATTCTAGAGTTTTTGCCCCAGTTAAAGACAATTAGTTGATTTTGGTGAGCATTAGCTTAATAGAAGTTAGCAACAAGGATCCATGATTTAGGTGCGTTATTAACTTTAGAAAAAAATATAAGCAAGAGATAAAAGAGGGCTTATAAAGCCCTCTTTTTTTATTTAAAAAAATAAGAAGACTTTCTTTTCATTTTTATAGATAATGATTAAAACAATAAAATTTAAAAATGGTTCGATATTATTGCCCATATTGCAATCCTAAATATCAATTTCAAAAACAATCCTCAAAAGGTAGTTTAATTTGTGGCTTGTGCGGAGAGGATCTTGTAAAAAAACCTTTTATTAGGTTGAACCAGATAATTGCTTTAGTTGCTGCGTCATCATTACTTCTACCGTTAATATATACTTTTATTTTTTTAATTAAAAACCAAATAAATCCTCCTAATAAAAATTATCAAGCGAATAGTGAATATAAAATAATTATCAAAGATAGAACTTCATAAGACAATTTAAAAACATCTCTATAGGTCAACCTCTACATAGTGATTTATTTAAACAAGAATTTTTTCTCTCAATATTTATTTGATAATCAAAATTTTTTAATTTATTTTTATTATTTATTACTTTAACTTTTTGACCACAATGTTCTTTGCAACCACCATTAGATAAATTATGTGAATATAAATTGGAAATATTCGTAAGCATTAAAAAAAATATTATTTTATGGATTTGATAAATATAAGACTTAATTTTTAATATCATTTTTACATTATTAGTAAATAAATAATATCAGTTAATTCCAAGGAGTGTTTATAAGTCCCCAGATATCGAAGAAGAAAAATAAAACCGCAATAACAACAAGATCCCATGCTCTTTCCCTAAAAGCCCAAGGCGCAATAAAAACTTCCCCAAGTCCGTGAAGTGCCGCTCCTACTGGTAGATGATCAAGAACTAGTAAACTATGAGAAAGGATAAAAAGAAAGCTAGCAAAATATCTAAAAAAAACAAATTGCCAATTACTAGAACTCATACTTTTTAGATTTTTAAGAAATATACTTCAATGATCAAAATAATGAAATAGATCGAGTAAAGAGATATTATTTTTGGTATCCATAAATACGAATAAAGATTTGAAGCTCAAGTAAAAATTACTAAATGCAGAAATAGATGTTTTCAGGTTATCGTCCTAAAAATAGTTTTGATGAATACTTTAAGGATAATGTTAACTCTGCTAGAGAAATATTGATTCCACTTCTTTCATCATTAGATAATATGGGACTTGAAGAATTAAACAGGAATCATTCTGCAGCAAAAAAATTATTACTTAGACATGGTGCCACTTTTAGATTAAATGATTCTGGTTTGAAAGGAACGGAGAGAATATTACCTTTTGATCCACTGCCAAGAATAATAAGTAAAGATGATTGGATAACATTAGAAAAAGGTCTAAAACAAAGACTTGAGGCAATTGATTTATTCCTTGATGATATTTATAATTCTCAAAAAATAATTAATGACGGGATAATTCCAAGAGAATTAATAGAGAGTTCAGAAGGTTGGAGGCCTCAAATGATAGGTTTCAAACCTCCATTAAATAAATGGTGTCAAATTTCAGGACTTGATTTGATAAGGGACAGAAAGGGTGATTGGCATGTTTTAGAAGATAATTTAAGATGCCCTTCTGGGGTTGCTTATTTTTTAGAAAATAGATTAGTTATGAAAAATATTTTTCCTAATCTTTTCTCTGGCAGAATTGTAAAACCGATTGATGAATATCCATCATATCTGTTAAAAACTCTTCAAGAACTTGCAGTTTGGACAGATACTCCAAAGATAGTTCTACTAACTCCAGGAATTTTTAATAGTGCTTATTTTGAACATAGTTATTTAGCTCAAGAAATGGGCATCCAACTAGTTCAGGGTCATGACTTAGTTTGTAATGATGATTATGTATATTTAAAAACTACCTCTGGATTAAAAAGAGTAGATGTCATTTACAGACGAATTGATGATGATTACTTAGATCCCCTTAATTTCAGAAAAGATTCTTGTCTTGGTGTTAGCGGATTACTTGATGTTTTTAAGGCAGGTCATGTTGCTTTAGCAAATGCACCTGGAACTGGAATAGCAGATGACAAAATGATTTATTCTTTTGTTCCAAAAATGATTAAATATTATCTTGATGAAGAAATTATTATTAAAAATGTAGAAACATACATTTGTCATTACCAAAAGGATCGAGAATATGTTTTAGAAAATTTACCAAAACTTGTTGTTAAGTCTGTCTCAGAAGCTGGAGGATATGGAATGTTAATTGGCCCTCACTCAACAACAATTGAAATAGAAGAATTCGCAAATAAAATCAAAAAACATCCTAGAAATTTTATAGCACAACCAACATTAGAATTATCGACTGTGCCATCGTTATGTGATGGAGAACTATATCCATGCCATGTTGATTTAAGACCATATATCTTAAGAGGAAAAAATTCATGGGTTAGCCCAGGTGGACTTACGAGGGTAGCATTAAAAAAAGGATCATTAGTCGTCAATTCTTCTCAAGGTGGAGGATGCAAAGATACATGGGTTGTAGGTAAATAATATGCTTTTGAGTCGTGTAGCAGAATCTCTTTACTGGATAAATCGTTATTTAGAACGTGCGGAAAACATATCTCGTTTCGTGGAAGTAAGTGAAGCAATGTCATTAGATTGTCCACCAGGAAGTGCAGAACCTTGGCTCCCTTTAATTGATGCTTCAAGTGATAGAGAATCTTTTGATAAAAGATTCCCAGATAAACAACCTAATGACGTTATTAATTTTTTAATAAGGGATCGTTTAAATCCAAACAGCATTATATCTTGTATTCAAATGGCAAGAGAAAATGCAAGACAAATAAGAGACGTGATGACCACGGAAATGTGGGAACAAATCAATATCTTATATTGGAATATGCAAGAAGGAGAGGCAATATGGAATAAACCAAGACAAGAGCAATTAAGTGAAATTAGGAGAGAATGTCAGCTTTTTTATGGAATTACGGATGCGACTCTAAGCAAAGACCTTGCCTGGAGATTTAGCATTCTTGGAAGATTAATTGAGAGAGCGGACAAAACTTCAAGAATTTTGGATGTTAAATATTATTTACTTCTACCCAGTTTAGACGAACTAGGTGGAGTTCTTGATGAGTTGCAATGGATTGCCCTTTTACGTTCAGCTGGAGCTTATCAAATGTTTAGGAAAGCAGTGCAAAATTCTATAAAGCCTAATTCAGTAGCGAGATTTCTTTTACTTGATCCAATTTTCCCTAGATCAGTAAGATACTGTCTTGATGGGATAAGCAATACTCTTAAAACAATAGATACCTCTCCATCTACTGAAAATCCTTCAGAATTAGAATGCATGAGAGGTTTGCTTAAAGCAAAGTGGAGTTATATCAGAATTGAAGATATAATCAATGATGGTTTACATGAGGCAATCGATTCATTGCAAATGGATTTAAATAAATTAAATGATCTCATTCAAGAAAAATATTTTATTAATTAATAAGTTTAATGATGAGAATTAAATACATTCACAAACTTGAATATAAATACGAAGACCCTGTTCAATTAGGCGAGCATAGATTATGTATAAAGCCAAGGTCAAATGGATTCCAAAGGCTAAAGAATTTTGAATTAAAAATAACCCCAGAACCAGAAATTATTTATCCATTACTTGCTGCCAGCGGAGAAGAGATTAATAGAATCAGATTCAATGGAATAACAGACAATTTAATTATTGAATCAATTAGCGAAGTTGAAACTATCAAACATCCAAACATTATTGATGGAGTTAAAAATAGAGATTTAACATTACCTTTTTGTAGAAGCATTATTAATAGAGATTTACAGGGAGCATTAGAGGGATGGATGCCTAATGGACAACATGATCCCTCTGCAGTAGAACTTGCCCAAGAAGCCTTAGCAGGAAGCATTAATAACGCATTATCATTTACCTATCAGCTCATAGAGATTATTCAAGATCGGGTTAAATATACCAAAAGACATACAGGTCCAGCATGGCCTGCTAGCAGAACGCTTAGAGAACGTATAGGTTCATGCAGAGATTTAGCAATGCTGATGGTTGAAGCTTGCAGGTGTATAGGTATCCCAAGTAGATTTGTAAGTGGTTATCATTTTGAAGATCCGTTACCCTCTGAGTTGGATTTACACGCTTGGGCTGAATTATATATTCCAGGTGCAGGCTGGAGAGGTTTTGATCCAAGTGGAAAGGGATTAATAGACGAAAGATATTTAACATTGGTATCCTCTTCCAAATCTAATTTAACTTCCGTGATTACAGGAAACTTTGTAGGAAAAAATAATCTAGAAAATACATTATCTTGGGAAATCAAACCTATTGAAATCAAATAAAACTTCAAATATATATATATTTAATATTTAATCTCCAAAGAAAATGAGAAAAGATAAATAAAAATATGTTTTCTTTTTGGTGTTAATTGATACGTTCTAAGAGATATATATCTGTTTTCATTTGACTAAATCTTTAAAGAAAATTGAACTCAAGTCTAGAAATTTCAGTAATCAAACCAAACAAATCAAAAATGTTTGAATTGATAAGTTATGAAAAATTTCGCGATACAAAAGATGTCAGATTCTTTGATATTACTATTAATGAATCAAATTATAGAGATCTAGTTATTCACAGTGGTCCTGCAGTTAGTCCCCCAAATGATGAAGATTTTAACAACTGGCAATTTTATATTCATCATAATCAAGAAGATAATCTATTAGCTATCTCTGGGGGTAGAACATTTTTTCTTGTTAATTTTGGGTGGGATTATCCTTTTTATAAAGTAAGATTAGAATCTTGCAGCCACATTCTAAGAATACCTAGAGGAACTTTTCATAGATCAGTATCTGACGAAAAAGGTTCCATAGTTTTAAATCAAGCCATTAGAGATAAAGAAGGTACAATTGAATCTGAATTTAAGGTTACGAACAGCAAAGATAATAAAAAACTTCTTGATTGCATAACTAATTTGGAGCCTAGATTTAAAATTTATAGTGTTAAATAATCTTAAAAAGGAGTTCCAAATTTATACATCAATTTAAAAAAATAATCTAATTGTTATAAAATATGATTATTCAAATTTTTTGGTATGAAATTTTTTAGGTTTTTAAGATATTTTTTATGCATAACTTTTTCTTTTTTAGTTTTATCCTCTCCAGTTTTTGCGGGGGCGAATGTTGCTGTAAAGGGGGAAGGAGATGAAGTCCCAAGTTACGTTAGATCAAATATTACAGGATTTGATTTCCATGGAGAGGATCTTCATTTGTCTTCTATAGCTGGAGCGGTTGCGAGAGATGCAGATTTTAGTGATGTTGATTTACATGGAACTACATTAACTCTATCTGATTTAAAAGGTTCTAATTTAAATGGAATCGACCTGACCGATACTCTTTCAGATCGAGTTAATTTCCAAAAAACAGATCTTAGAAATGCTGTTTTGATAAATATGATTGCATCTGGCAGCAGTTTTGCAGGAGCTCAAATAGAAGGAGCGGATTTTTCTTATGCCATTCTTGACAGCGAAGACCAAAGAAATCTTTGTGAAATTGCTGATGGGATCAATCCAACAACAGGAGTTTCAACAAGAGAGAGTCTTGAGTGTAGTTAGCAATAAAAATTATAAATAAACTTTCTTACCATTATTAAATTTATAAATCCTTTGTTCATCGTCTTGAAATATCATTTCTCCATTTAATTTAGATTTATTATATTTTGAAAGTCTTGCTCTGTGTATATTGGACTTTCTATTTATATTTTCTTCATTATCGTAAATTCCAATATAAATATTTATATTAGGATTTAGGAAGGTTTTTTCTTCCTCCCTTAAAAAAATTCTTTCAATATTTGTTTGAGTGCTCTGAAGTTTCTTTTTGAATTTTTCTAATTTTAAGTTCTTTGTTTTTTTAGATTTAATTTTTTTGTAGATCAAAAAAATAACTCCTAAAATTAGAAAAACTAAAAATATATTCATTACCTATTTAATTTTTATTTTTATATCTACGCCTAAGTTACTTTTAGTAGTTAATATTTCTTTTTTTATGATTCCATAAGTAAAAATCCTAGATAAAGTTTTCAAAGATTTAAAGACTAAAAAAATAGTAAATAAAAAGAAAATAATAAGGTTTTCTACAAGAATATTTTTATTTTTATTATCTAAGTTGCTCATAAAATTGTTGATTCAATTATTTTTCATCATTATTTGCATATGGGCCAAAAAATTCACTTGCGTCTCTTCCTAATACTTTAGCAAGATTTAAACTTTTATCTATATCCCATTTAGATGCCATTCCATATAAAATACCAGCCGCAAAGGAATCGCCACATCCATAAGAATCAACCTTTAATTTTTTATTTTTAAGGGCCTTATATCTTCCTCCTGGAAATATTATGCCTCCCCTCTCACCCTCGGTTTTAATTGTATATTTGGGTTTTATAGATAATTCTGAAAAAGAAAAAACTTCACCTGGATCAAGATTACTGCCTATTAATCCATCTAGAAGGACTTTTGATTTATTAATTGTATTTAATCCCACCCTTGGTGTTGTACAAAGTATTGAAGCGGATCTAGCCATTTTAAAAATTTCTGAATCAGATGCAGTAATAAAAATTCCATCCATTTTTTTTAAAATGTTCCATTCTAACTTGTCTTTATGAGTTGGAGCTAACCTTTCTCCAATAACTGTTATTGCTCTTTCACCCTGAGAGTCAATTAAACTAAATCCTCTTCTGGTTGGTTTATCACGCCAAGCTACATGCAACTTAATTCCCATATTTGAGAGAATCTTGAAACACTTATCTCCATAATCATCATTACCTAATGAAGTAAAAAAATGAATTTGGTTTAAATTTAAATCCGAAAGTATTTTCGCGATAATAGAGCCACCACCAGCTGGATATTCAATAGACTTTTTAGAATGAGAGATAATTCCTGGCTTCGGCAATTTATCGACTCTTAAGAAATTTATCCACTCAATATGGCCAACTACAGCAAAATTTAAATTTTCTTTTTTAAATTTATATTCTTCAAATTTATTTTTCTTTTCAACAGCCATATGCTTTTAAATACTATTATTAAAAGAAATATTTTTGACAAGTGAATTCATTAAGCATTCTAAAAGATAACAAGCAGATACTATCTTATCTTTATCTTTTTCTATCTATTTTGGGAGCTATTCTTCCAATGATGGCAAATCTCGAATTTGCTAGAGAATATGGAAATAGTTTTGATATAAATAATTTCATTTCCTTAGCGAATGTCAACCCTGCAGCTCAGTCAATTTCTAGAGACTTATTAGTAGGTGCGAGCGCTGTTTTTATATGGATAGTAACTGAATCAAAAAAATTGAATATGAAGAACATGTGGGTTGTTTACATTGGAACTTTTTTAATTGCATTTGCATTCTCTGCGCCTTTTTTCTTATTTCTAAGAGAGAGAAGAATTATGGAATTAGAAAAGACTAATTAAAATAATCTCTTAAATAGAATTGCGAAAAAAATAAAGCAACAACATGAGATAGAAAGCCAGATTATTGAAGCGTAACCAAATAGGTCTAATATGCGTCCCGATATAAATGGACCAATAAAATAACCCATAGCGAAACATTGTGACAATAGGGCAAGCGCAAAACCTTTTTTGTTTGAAGGAGCTATTCTAAAAACAACATCTGTTGAAGTTGGGAGAAATGAAGCAGTCCCTAAACTAACTAATATCAATGAAAAAGAAATCAAATAAAAAGCTGGTATATTTAAATAACTAGAAACAAATAATATAAATGAAGCAAAAGAGAAGTTTATCAAACTAAATTTCAGTCCAAATAATCTTCCTTTATTTGATATCCAAGAACCAATAGGCCATTGTAAAAATAATAATAAAATTAACTGAATAGAAATTATAAAACTAGTAATTTCGTTGCTTAATGCATTTCGATATACCCCACCTTTAACAAGATCCAAAGGCAAAGTTACTTGAATCAAAGCTAAAGAGGTAGTTATCAACAAAATAGATAAGATAATTATCGCAGAATTTTTATTCCATTTCAATATCCCATTTTTAATTGGATTTAGTGATTTTTTTTGAAAATTTTCTAGGTTTCTAGTGATGGAAGAATTATTTCTTGAAATTAAAAAAGTAATAACAAACATACAAAATATATCATTCAAAAAAATTGATTTGGGGTACAAAAAATTAGTCATAAAACCACCTAAGAACACTCCTAAAAATATTCCTAAAGCCTCTGAGCTCCTAACAAGAGCAAAAGCCTTTCTTGTATCTATGGGATAGCAAAAATAAGGAACTCCAAACTCAGCAGCAGGCCAATATATACCTGCAGCAGCGCCCACAAAAGATTGGCCAATTATATATAAAAAGGTATCTCTTGAAAAAATGAGAATTAAACTTGCGGTAATACTTATTATTGATGAAGCGATTAATGGAAATTGTATTTTACCTTTTTTATTTAGATAATTACCTGTAAAAAATCTCGTTAAAGTACCCATTATTGCTGATATGGCAAACCCCAAACCAATATCTGTTGCAGATAATCCAATATTATTAAAAATGAGTGATGTTAAATAAATTACACCTCCTGCTCCAAATGCAGCATAAAATCTTATTTTGGTTATTAGTTGCAATGGATATGGGAATTGCATCCACCAATTTTTGCAAATTTGAAAACTATTTGGACTAATCACAAGTGAAATACATTTTTATAATATTTTTAGGTTTTTGTGGATTATTTTTAAATAATGGTTCAGAGGCTGCTGAAAAGATAAATATTAAATTTGAAGAAATGAAGATCACTTTTACTATAGAACAATTATCAAAATTAGAAAAATACAAAGATGACTCAACAGAATTAATAGGTTGGTTAAAAAATAATGGATTAATAAAAGTTTTTGAATTATCAAAATTTTTAGAATTTCCAGTATTTAAAGAAGAAGGATTAAATAGAGAAATATTAAGAAGTTGGATAGGTCGTAAAATCCTCACAGAATTAAGCAAAACCATTACAGTTCCAAATGACAATAATGGAATAGAAATTTATAACACTATTGAAAAGTTACTGGATTATAAAAAAGAAGTTTCAACTTTAGACATCATAAAGGCATTACCTTCAGAAGAAATTTCTTTAGATATTGATAATTTAATTTTAATAGTTTCATCTTGGAAAAATGAATTAGCAATGCAACAAAATCTTATTTCGAAATTAAATAATCTTGAGAAAATTAATGAAGAACCCTTTAAAATTTTTGAAAATATTTCTACTTCAGAATTTTTTAAGATAAATAAAAAAATTTATGCTCCTCACCGAGTTAAACCTTTTGAAGTTGAATTATGGAAAAGTAATAAAACAAACTTCGATAAAGAACTGATAATTTTTATGCCTGGACTCGGAGGCGAAATTAAAAATTTTAAGTGGATAGTAAACGAATTAACTAAAAGGGGTTGGCCAATAGTATTTATTGACCATAGGGGAAGTAATTTAAAAGCAATCACTGAAGTATTAGAGGAAGGGGAATCAATTCCAGGAAGTGCAGACTTTTTCCTATATAGAATTAAAGATTTAGATGCTGTATTAAGAGCTCATGAGAATGGGGAATTTGGTTTACCTAACGATTCTTATATCCTAATGGGGCATTCACTTGGTGCTTTAATAGCACTTTTATATGAGGGGAACAAACCAACTGATCAACTTGAGGACAGATGTGATTCTGCATTAAAAGATTTTGCCGTAACAAATTTATCAAAACTACTTCAATGTCAATTAAGTGAAATTCCATTCTCTGAGAAAAGTAATGCGTTTAAGGCAAGTGCAATAATAGGATTTAATTCGTTTGGCAGTTTAGTATGGCCAAAAGATAATAGTTCTGGAATTAAAACACCAACTCTTCTAATAGGTGGTACATATGACCTCATTACTCCGTTAATGAATGAACAATTTAAAGTTTTTTCTGCTTTAAATAATCCATCAAATAGATTTCTAATTATTGAAGGAGCAAGTCATTTCTCTCCAATAAGAATAAATAATAGCTATAAGGAAGATGATGACATCTTCAAAATAAAAGAATCATTTATTGGTTCAGATCCAATCTTAGTCCAAGATTTATCTGCGAAATTTATAGTCAAATTTTTAGAAAATATTAACGATCAAAAGGCCCTAAAAGTAATTAAAAACGTAAGAGATTCTGGACTTGATTTCCATCTTTTAGATCTTGATACTATAAAAGAAATTTCAAAAAATTAGTACTCTATTCGTGGATCTAAATACGCGATTAAAATATCCACAAAGAGATTTAAAGAAACTATAAGCATAGAGGTAAAAATTACGATGCCTTGAACCAAGGTATAATCTCTCTGAGATATTGCTTCATGTAATCTTAAAGCAATACCTGGCCATGAAAAAGTTACTTCGAACAATAGAGCACCTCCTGCTAATGAAGCCATTGTCAAGCCAGAGATAGTTACAATCGGCAATAGAGCATTAGGCAATGCATGATTTAAAAAGATTTTTTTTTTCGATATCCCTCTACATATAGCAGCATTTACATAATCACTTTTTAAAGTCTTATCCAAATTTAATCTTAATGATCGGCTGAATATCCCACTCAAAAGTACGCCAAGTGTTATGGAAGGAAGTGCAAGATGATAAAGGCTATCTTTAAAAGCAATAATATTATTTGAAAGAATACTATCTAAAACTAGAAAACCTGTAATATGCGGTTGTTGCTGAAAAATTGGAAATCTTCCTCCTATTGGTGAAATATTAAAAAATACAGAAAATAATAATTGTGCTAACATTGCACCCCAAAAAGGCGGGATAGCATATGTAGCGATTCCTAATATTCTCGAAATATAATCAGTTTTTTTACCTCTATTTCTCAAGCCAATTAATCCCAATGGGAATCCTATTATTGTGGCACTTAATATTGAAAAGAATCCAAGCTCAAGACTTGCAGGCAATGACTTAAGAATAATATTTAGGACTGGCTCTTGGCTACTAAGAGATTGGCCAAAATCTAAGTGCAATATATTTTTAATATACGAAAAATATTGATTTATTAAAGGTTCATTTAGCCCTAATTTATTTCTAAGAAATTCCCTTGAAACCTCATCGGCACCAGATCCAAGTATGGCATCGACAGGATCGCCCGGAGCAACTCTCAATAAAATAAATACTAATGAAGAAATTATCCATAACATTATTGGTATTAATGAAATTTTTAATAAAGAATAATTTAGTAATTTATTTAAATTTCTACTCATTAATTAACTTAAGATCACTCAATGAAATTATTCCTGCACCATTAAAAATAGGTTTTGATATTTTATTTTGAGACCATGCTTTTTGAGAGGATATCCAAATAGGAATATAAGGGATTGAATTTGCTGCTATTTTTTCAATTTCAACAAGTTTTTCTAATCTTTTAATTCCGCTTATTTTTTCACTCTCAAGAAATAAACTTTCCACTTTATCAGATCCCCAAAAACTACCGCTGTAAACTGATTCTCCTTCTTTACATATGTCATCAACTATTTCATTACAACTTAAAAGAGGAGTGAGATAGGCTTCTGGATCTGAATAAGCTCCAGTCCAATCGAGAATAACTGCGGTATAAAGCCCTAAACTAAGATTTTTATAAACTGTTGTAGATTCAACACCATTAAGTTCAATATCAATACAATCTTTCAAAGTATTTTTTATTTCTTCCTGCCATGTAAGGGCAATAAGCTTGTCAGCGGGGACATTAGATCTATAAGTAAGAGGTATTTTCAGAATGTTTCCATTACAATAATTTTCTTTTTGCAATAACCTTCTCGCTTCTAAATAGTCATATTTAGGCCAAACTCCTTGATTATCTTTTTTTAATATCGGAGGAATTATTGATCTAGATGGCTTTCTTAATCCATAACTTACTTTGTCACTAATTAATTTTCTATTAAGACTTTTTGCCAAAGCCATTCTTAAATTAAGATTACTTAAGGGATAAGAACTAGTTTTAAGGCTTATAAAACTTAATTCAGTAAAAGGGCTGTTACCTTCTTTAAACTGTTTATTTTTACTTAAATTATTTAAACTTTTTCTCTGACTATCATCAATTGAATTTGATAAGAGCACGTCAATTTGTTTACTTTTTAAAGCTCCAAAAAGAGAAGATGAATTTGAATATCCCACAAAATTAATGCCTTCATTTAAGGTCTTTTCACCCCAATAATTCAAATTTGGATCAATTGATTGTACTTCATTTGAAAAACTGTTCAGCACATACTTGCCCGTACCAACGAATTTTTCATTTAGAAACTTATCAGAATAATCTTTGTAAAATGTAGGAGATATTGGAGTTAAATTTACTGATGTAAGTAAACCATTTAAAGAACTTGATGGTTTATTTAAATTAATTATGACTGAATATTCATTTGGCGTTTCTATTGATTTAATTTTATTTCCTAAAATATAATTCATCGTTCCAATTCTTTTGAATCTATCAAAAGTAAACTTTATTGCATTCGAGTTAAATAAAGTTCCATCATGAAAAAAAACATTTTTTCTTAAATTAATAATTATTTGAAGTTTATCCTTTGAAATAATAGGCATTCCAGAGGCCAATTCAGGTATTAATTCTCCGTTAGAATTTAATTCATATAATGTATCTCCAAGAGAACTAATTAATTGAATTGATTTAAGAGTATTTGCTCTTGCTGGATCTAAAGATTCAATCTTTCCAGAACTTGCTACTATTATTTTTTTTGATATTCTTTTTGAGCCACAAGAATTTTGTAAAAATGAAATTAATATAATTAAAAGTGATAATAGAACTTTTTTTTTCATATTTCTTAAATACTTAATTATTCAGAGGGTTGTTTTGAACAAACAATTTGTAATGTTATTTGACTTATTTCTAAAGCAAATGTTTTTTTTGAATCACAGGCAAAAGGCCACTCTCTCACCCAACAAATTTTTTTAATTATATTTAAACCAATTACTTGGAAAGTCTTATTGCTATTTTTAATTTTTACACAAGCACCTTTATAAAGGTTTTCAGAACAAATTAAATTATTTTTTTGATTTTTATTAACTAATAGTTTTGAATGAATCATTAAGGTGCTAAAACCAAACACTTACTTTATTCGGTTTAACAAGCTATGAAGAAATTTGCAAACTATTTTTTTAAATACAACTTAATTGACTTGCAATAGTTGTTACTTCATTAAGCGAATTTATTTCATCTTTCGATTTCTCAAAATTTCCATTATTCACCTCATGAGTTATAACAACAATTTCAGCTTTATCCTCAGTTGCATCTAGTTGAACAATTGATTCGATTGATACATTATTATTTCCAAAAATATCTCCAATCTTTCCTATTACTCCTGGACTATCAAGACAAATGATTCTTAGATAATTTTTTTTTATTATTTCAGAAGATCCTATTATATGACAGTTTCTCCAGAAATCAAAAGATAATAATGGATCTATTGAATTATTATTTTTTTTTGTCGCGGCATGCAGATTTAATATGTCTGATACTACTGATGCTGCAGTGGGACCACTCCCAGCACCTGGACCATACAACATTATTTCTCCAAGAGGATCAGCCTCTATCAATAATGCATTGTTAACCCCCATAACTGTTGCTAATGGATGAGCTTTTGGAATCAAAGAAGGGCCTACCCAAATATTCAAAGCAAGTGAATCATTACTATTAACTTGTTGCCTTTCGGAAAGAGCCAAAAGTTTTATTTCAAATCCTAATTTATTCGCATATTCGATATCCTTTAAATTAATGCTGCTAATGCCCTCCGAATTTATTTCGTCTCGTTTGATTTTACCTCCAAATGCGAGTTCACTAAGAATAGAAATCTTATCAGCAGCGTCATGCCCCTCAACATCTGCCGTTGGATCTAATTCTGCATACCCAAGGCTTTGAGCCAATTTTAATGTTTCCTCATAATCAGCTTTTTCATTTGCCATCTTTGAAAGAATAAAATTTGTAGTGCCATTTATTATCCCAACCATTTTTTTTATGCTATTACTTTTTAATGATCTTTTTAATGGTTCAATTATTGGAATCCCTCCGCAGACTGCTGCCTCTGACAATATGTAAACTCCTTCTTTAGCAGCAGTTTTGTATATTTCTTCTCCATATCTTGCAATTACTGCTTTATTAGCTGTAACAACAGATTTACCTGATTTTAATGATCGCAGAACAATATCTTTCGCCAATTCAACCCCTCCCATTACTTCTACAATTAAATCTATTGAAGGGTCATTAATTAATTTAAATGGATCATCAGTTAGTAAATTACTATCTAGCTCAATATCCCTTTTTTTACTAAGATCTTTAACTGCTATTTTTGCAATTTCTATTTCTTTTAGAATTGGATGTGAATCAACTTCAGAATTTAATATTTTATAAATCCCTGAACCTACAGTTCCGAAACCTACGATACCAATTTTGCATTTTCTCATTTTTTATTTCTTTTTACTTTGAATTTAATTTTATATTATTAGACCTACAAAAATTCATTTGCTTGAGACTGCATTTTCAATAATATGTTTAAAAAACCATTAGATCGTGAAGGGGTTAGGCTTGCTTTCAAACCAGTATCTTCTATAAATTTCTTATCTATTTCAACCACTTCATTTGGTGTTAACTCATTTAATCCACTAATTAGAAATGCTAACAAACCCTTTGTAATGAGAGCATCAGAATACCCTTCCCAAAATAATTTACCGGCATTAATACTTGCCTTAACAAAAACTTCTGAGACGCAACCCCTAACCTTATTCTCATCAATAAAGATATTTCTGTCTGGTTCTTTCAATTTTTTGCCCAACCACAAAATGTACTCATACTTTCTTTTTGGATCTTCTGATTTCTTAAGCTTTTCGACTAATTTTGATAGATTATCGTATTTTTCTTGATTCTCCATTTTAAAACTATTAATAAACTGCTTGTAGATCTATAATTATACAAATATTTCTTTTTCTGTGATAAAACCTGACAAAGGAATGTCCCACTCAGCTCTGGTTAACGGATTAGTACTCAGGCAGTTAGAAGTCAATATACCAATGCATGGAATAAGTCTCCAATTATTATCACTCCTTAATTTATCAAAATAACCTCCTCCATAGCCTAATCTTATTAAATTTTTATCCACAGAAAGACATGGAACAAATATAATACTTATCTCCTTATAACTTAATGAAAAAAAGTTCTTGGGACTTAGTATTCCTTCAGAATCTTTAGTAAGAGGATTTTCATCCCAAGGATAAAATAATAACTCTTTTTTATCTTTACATCTGGGCAAAGCTAGAGGAAATTTTTCCTTAAGACTTCTAATATCTACTTCATTTTTGAGAGGCCAATATGCTGCTATGTAACCAATTTTTTTTTCTTCCTTCAAGAATGAATCAACATATAATTTTACATTTTTTTCTACATTTTTCATTTGATTAAGGGAACTTTCATCTCTAAGTGCTCTAAACTTATCCCTCTCTACTTTCTTTTTTTCAAAAATAGTCATATTAGATTTTCAGTTAAGGCCTTCTTCATTTAGTTTTGTGAGTGCAATTGCCAACGCATCTGCCGAATCATCAGGTTTTGGAGGCTTTTTAAGGTCTAAGTCACGCATCACAGCATCTAGAACTTCTTTCTTTGATGCCTTTCCAGACCCAGCGATTGTTAATTTTATCTGAGCAGGGGAATATTCACTAACATGAATGTTTTTTGAGGCCAAGACCATCATTATCACACCTCTAGCCTGCACCACACTAATAGTAGTACTTGATCTATAGAAGAAAAATTTTTCTACAGCAGCTACATTTGGATTCCAATAATTTATTAATTCTTTAAGATCTTTGAATATCTCATAAAGCCTATCTTCTTCTTTTTTTTCTTTACCTGTCTCAATAACTCCACAATCTAATAAAAATTTTTTTTCATTTTCTATTTCAATAATTCCATATCCAACTCTAGCTAATCCAGGGTCAATCCCAATTATTCTCACTGTAATTATGTTTCTGCAGATAATTGAAATTTAGAGAGATTATCTTTTTCATCAAAATCAAATACTTTACAAAAAGCTTGAATAACTCTTTCACCTGAATCAACTTGTTCTAAAGGATCTTTTCTAAGTCTATGTCTCAAAGAACAAGAAATAACTCTTGCTATGTCATCTTCTTGTACTTCAGTTCTTCCCTCAAAAGCTGCGATTGCCCTTGCGGATCGATTTGTAACAATATCTCCACGCAAACCATCAACATCAAGTTCTCCGCAAATTGCAGAAATATTTAATCTAAGGTCATCATCCATATGAACAGAATTTAAAATTTCTTGAGCTTTAATTACCTTTTGTTGAAGTTCATCCTGCTGTTTCTCAACACTTAATGAAAACTCATCAGGATTATCATCAAAAGAAGTCCTTTGATCAACTACCTGAACTCTTAATTCAGCATCTCTTACAGTCTTTACCTCAACACTCATTCCAAACCTGTCCAATAGCTGAGGCCTTAATTCCCCTTCTTCTGGATTTCCTGAGCCAATAAGAACAAATCTGGCTGGATGTCGAACTGATACGCCCTCCCTTTCAACTGTATTCCATCCAGAAGCAGCCGAGTCTAAAAGTACGTCAACTAAATGATCATCAAGCAAATTAACTTCATCAACATATAGTAACCCTCTATTAGCTTTTGCTAATAACCCAGGTTCAAATGCCTTAACACCCTCACTCAAAGCCTTTTCTATATCAATTGTTCCACAAAGCCTGTCTTCAGTAGCCCCTAAAGGCAAATCAACCATAGGTACTTGTTTTTTAACACTCTCTAGATTTTCTCCTTGAACAATTTTTTCTAAAACTTCTTTACTCTGCAAATCTGGATCAAGTAAAGAACTATTGTATGGATCGTCTTTAACAACGTCAATTGCAGGCAACAAATCAGCTAAAGCTCTTATTGTCGTAGACTTACCTGTTCCTCTATCACCCATTATCATCACTCCTCCAATTCTTGGATCAATAACATTTAACAAAAGTGCTAACTTCATTTCTTCCTGACCAATTACAGCTGTAAAAGGAAAAACTCTTCTCTTCTTTGTTTTCACAGTTTTAGTTTTCTTTATTATTCAAATAATCTGTTGATATTACTTCAGAAAATGTTTTTAGTAAATATCCCTATCAAATTAAACTTACAGATAGAAAATAATTTAATTTGATTAATATTTTCCTAATTTCTTTTTGAATTGTTCAGATACCAGTTTATTTGATGGACAATTCCTCTTAAAACATTTATTTCGTGCATGGATGTATTTGCCCTAAAAATGTAATTCTTAAATTTACTTATTTTTGCTCTAGAGGTATGTTTTAAAAGATATCCAACACCCAGAAGCATTTCCTCTATCTCTACGAATGAATCATGAATTTGTTTTGATGATGCGAGATTAAAAACTTGTTGTTCGCTATTTAGATTTCTTTTAGAGGACTTCTTTAATTCATACAAAAATATAGAAACTGCATGAGAAAGATTTAATGATGGGTTATTTTTAGAAGTAGGAATATTAAAAGTCTTATTCGCCAGAAGTAATTCATCATTAGTCAAACCTCTATCTTCTCTGCCAAATATAATTGCTAAATTATTAATCTTTTTAAAAGAAGAAATCCAATTAAATAAATCTTCAGAAGATTCAAAAAATGAATTTTTACTTATTTCAACCCTTCCACAAGATGCGATAACTAAATCACAATCAAAAATTGCATTTTCAAGATCCTCAAAAATTTTGCAATTATCAAGATATTTTTGGCCCTTAAGGGCCATTTTTTTTGCTTCTAAAGATTTTATATTGCATTTTGGAGAAACTATTCTTAATTCTTCAACTTCAAAGTTGGAGCATAATCTTGCTACGCTCCCAACATTTAAAGGACCACTTGGTTCAACTAGTATGACCTTTAAATTACCAACATTATTCTGAAAGTTCATTCAAGGCTATGAAGATATTTTAATAAATTGGACATATTTACAGGATCAATTTCAAAACTAGGCATAGGAGGAGTAAGACCACCAGTAACTTGTTTTATTATCTCTTTATCATTCAAACGTTGAGTTATTGAGTGTAAGTCTGGACCCACTAATCCTCTTGCTGTAATTCCATGACATCCGACACAATTTACCTTAAAAAGAGCATCTCCTTCCTCGACAGATCCATTGTGCTCAAGAGTCTCAATAATATAATTATTTTTTTCCTTGTGATTGAGGAAAAATATTGAAAAACTTATCAAAAAAACAATAAAAAAAATAAAAAACTTTTTTAAGAATGCCTTTTTTAGGTCTATTTCTGCTGCAGATGATGAAGATGTTGACACAAAAAATAGTCTCTATGTAACAATTGTGAATAATAAATTCAAAAAAGGCAAAAAAATGATCGAGCCTCTTCTTTGTGGAATTGTTTTAGGGTTAGTTCCAATAACTCTTCTAGGCTTATTCGTAAGTGCGTGGAATCAATACAGAAGAGGCTCAGGTATGTTGGACATTGATTAAAAATGTCAATCTTGACTGTCCATAGTCTCTGACATCTATAGTTTCCCATAAAATACTTTTTTTAATATTTAGGTCTGGCGAATGTTCACAAATTACTATTGAATCTTTTTTTAAAAAATTACAATTAAATATTTGATTTAAAACTAATTCATAGAAATTCACTTGGTATGGGGGGTCGAGATAAATAAAATCAAATTTTAAATTGTCTAAATCCATAATTTTAGATGATAAATTTCTTTCGTAATTTGGTTTTGTCCATCTCAAAACGTCTTTACAAATAACATCAAAATCATTTTTTCTTTTCTCTATATTCTGCAACGATAGTAGATTTTTCAAGCAAATTTTTGAGTTGTTTTTGTTCTTCTCTACTGCAATAATTTTTCTTGCCCCATGATTATATGCTTCACAAGATATGGCTCCTGTTCCACTAAATAAATCTAACCAATTACTATTTTCAACTTTATTCTTTAAGATGTTGAATAAAGCCTCTCTGACTCTCAAAGTTGTAGGCCTTGTGTAATAATCATTTGGACTTTGAAGTTTTTTACCACCTATTAATCTTAAGTTTGTCTTCATCCGTAATTATCTGTTATTGAATATTACAAAGCCATTTTCTCAAAAGTTGTTCCCCAGTTTTACCCGATTTTTCTGGATGAAACTGACATGCCAATAAATTATCTTTCTCAATCATCGCAGTTAATTTCTCAGAACCATAATCAATCTGGGCTGCAATAATATTAAAGTCATCTGGGATTGCATGATAGGAATGCACAAAATATACCCAATTATCTAATTCTTCAAGCTTTAATAAGGTATTTGGTTTTGTTGGTAAAAGTTGGCACCAACCCATGTGAGGGATTCTTTGGTCCACGACCCTAGGTATTTTTTTTATTTTTCCTTTTAAAACACCTAGTCCTTTTAATTTGCCTTCATCACTTGATTCAAAAAGGAGTTGAAGACCTAAACAAATCCCCAAGAAGGACTTTCCGCTATTAATCCAATTTTTTAAATCAGTTATCAAATTCGTATTTATTAAATTAATCATTGCAGGATCAAATGAGCCGACTCCAGGAAGAATTAATGCCTTACAAGCTTTTGAATCTTTAAAATTTTTAATTAAAAGTATCTCTTCTCCAAGACTTTCTAGAGATTTAGTTACGGAATGGATATTACCCATCCCATAGTCTATAAGCCCAATTTTATGCAACGCTCTTTTTTATAAATGCTTGGTCAAAGTGCTCGAAAGAGTAGCCTTTGGTACGGCTCCAACGACTGTATCAACCTTTTGACCTCCTTTAAAAATCATTAATGTCGGAATACTTCTAATTCCATATTGACTCGCAACATTTGGGTTTTCATCTGTGTTTAATTTAAAAACTTTAATTTTCCCTTCAAAGTCTTTTGAAATTTCTTCAACTACTGGCGCGACCATCCTACAGGGACCGCACCAGGGTGCCCAAAAATCAACCAATACTGGCAGATCACTTTGCAGTACATCCTTGTCAAATGAAGAATCAGTTACGGCTGGAGCTGATGACATAATTTAAGTTTTCCTTTAGAAAATTTAGCAAGCAAATCTTTTTAATGATGATTTCATTACAGATAAAACAATATAAGTAACAAAACATCTAAAAAAAGCCCGATTAATCGGGCGATTTAGTGTGTGAGGAGTATGGGGTTACCCCCATTATTTAATAATAACTCCAAATGAGAAAATTGTTTAATCTAAAAAACTTAATTCATTAATATTTCATATTTTGCACTACACAAACTATTTACCCATCCCAAGCTGCTGAGCTTTTTGATAAACCTTACCCTCTGTGAGAAGAGATGGTGCAATAACTATTTCAACCTCTTGCATTTCTTTAATATTTTTAGCTCCAAGAGTACTCATTGATGTCCTAATAGCCCCTAATAGATTATGTGTGCCATCATCAAGCAATGCAGGACCTTTAATTATTCTTTCTAAAGATCCTGTAGAGCCAACTTCAATTCTTGTACCTCTTGGCAATATAGGACTTGGAGTAGCCATACCCCAGTGAAATCCTTTACCTGGAGCATTTGATGATTTAGCTATTGGCGAGCCAATCATTACAGCGTCTGCACCACATGCTAAACATTTACAAATATCTCCGCCCGTCACAATTCCTCCATCACCAATTATAGGAATATAACGACCAGTTTCTTTAAAATAATCATCTCTCGCCAAACTACAATCTGCAATTGCAGTTGCTTGAGGGATTCCAATGCCTAGTACACCTCTTGAAGTACAAGCTGCTCCAGGACCAATGCCAACCATTAATCCTGCAATTCCAGCCTGCATAAGAAGTTTAGCAACGTCATAAGAAACACAATTACCTGCTACAACTGGTGCTTTCATAGATTGACAGAGATCTTTAATATTTAAGGTTTCCTTACCTTCCATACCAATATGTTCAGTTGAAACGACTGTTCCTTGAAGAAAAAATAAATCTATTTTTGAATTATTTAGAGTTTCTTGAAACTTAATAGCTGCTTGAGGAGTTCCACTTAGTGCAGCAATACCTCCTCTCTCTTTAATCTCATTTATTCTTTGTAAAATTAAATCCTTCTTAATGGGTTCACTGTATATCTTCTGCATCAATGGAACAAAATCATTTTTTCCAACTGCTGCTATTTGATTTAGTATTTCGTCAGGATTTTCATATCGTGTTTGAATTCCCTCCATATTGATAACTCCTAGGGCACCTAATTTGGTAAGTTCTACAGCCGTATTAACATCAACGACGCTATCCATAGCACTAGCAATAATCGGAACTTCTCTCTTTAAGTCACCAATTAACCATGAGGGATCAGTTAAATCGTAATCAAGCGTTTTGTTGCCAGGGACTAACGCAATTTCGTCAATACCATAAGCTCTTCTGACTTTTTTATTTAAACCAAAATCAATATTCACGGAATTTACCTTCTATTCTGAATAAATTAACAACTAAAGGGGTAATAAGCCAAGGTTTATTCAAAAACAACAGGTTTTTTTTTAATTTGTGTGTAAATGTGAGTATTTGAGAATTAAAAATATCTTTTTTTTTATTCATTATGACAATCAGCGATTATTATTAAAAAAAGGTTTTTCGTATGTCTGATATTGAAGATTTTGGAAACTCTGGATTAAGCGAAGATAACGATCGAATTATTCAGACCGACTTAAGAAATGAGATGTCTCGTTCTTATCTAGAGTATGCAATGAGCGTTATAGTTGGTCGTGCTCTACCAGATGCAAGAGATGGATTAAAGCCGGTTCATAGAAGAATTCTTTATGCAATGTATGAACTTGGTTTGACTAGCGGTAGACCTTATAGAAAATGTGCGAGGGTTGTTGGGGAAGTACTTGGTAAATACCATCCCCATGGAGATACTGCCGTCTATGATGCTTTAGTTAGGATGGCTCAAGATTTTTCTATGAGAATGCCACTTATAGATGGTCATGGAAATTTTGGTTCTGTAGATAACGATCCTCCCGCAGCAATGAGATATACAGAGTCTCGACTAAAGTCTCTCACAGATGAAAGTTTACTAGAAGATATTGAATCTGAGACTGTAGATTTCGCCGATAACTTTGACGGTTCTCAACAAGAGCCAACGGTTCTGCCTGCAAGAATTCCTCAACTACTTTTAAATGGATCTTCTGGAATAGCAGTAGGAATGGCAACTAACATTCCACCCCATAACTTAGGAGAATTAATCAATGGTCTCAAATCATTAATTAAAAATCCTTCTATCGAAGATAGAGAACTTTTTGAACTAATTAAGGGTCCTGATTTTCCCACTGGTGGTCAAATTTTAGGAAAAGATGGTATCAGAGAAACTTTTAAAACAGGAAGAGGTTCAATAACTATGAGAGGTGTAGCAAATATTGAACAAATTAAATCAGCTGGTAGAGCGGAAAAAGATGCTGTAATAATTACAGAACTCCCTTTCCAAACTAATAAAGCAGCCTTGATAGAAAGAATTGCAGACTTGGTTAATGAAAAGAAATTAGAGGGAATTTCTGATATTAGAGATGAAAGTGATCGAGATGGTATGAGAATTGTTATCGAGCTAAAAAGAGATGCCTACCCACAGGTAGTTTTAAATAACTTATTTAAGTTGACTCCTCTGCAAAATAACTTTAGTGCGAATATTCTAGCCTTAGTTAAAGGAGAGCCTACAACACTCTCATTAAGAAGAATGTTGGAAGTATTTCTTGATTTTAGGGTAGAGACAATAAGAAGAAGGACTACATTTTTATTAAAAAAGGCAGAAGAGAGAGATCATATTGTGAAGGGCCTTTTATTAGCCTTGAGAGATATGGATAAAATAATAAATCTAATAAGATCAGCCAAAGATACAGTTTCAGCTCGAGAAAAATTACAAACTGATCATGAGTTATCTTCCACACAGGCAGAAGCAATTTTGCAAATGCAGTTAAGAAGATTAACAGCTCTTGAGGCAGACAAAATTAAAGCGGAACATGAGGAATTGACCCAAAAAATCAACCAATACCAGCAAATATTAAATAGTAAAGAAAGAATTTTTGAAATTATTCTTGAAGAACTTAAGAAAATCGATGAAAGATTTTCCTCTCCAAGAAAAACAGAAATACTTGATTTAGGAGGCGGTCTAGATGATATTGATCTAATAGCCAATGACAGATCAGTAGTTTTGTTAACTGAAGCAGGATATTTAAAAAGGATGCCTGTTAATGAATTTGAATCTACTAGCCGAGGGTCAAGAGGTAAAGCTGGCACGAAGTCCCAAGGAGATGATGAAGTTAAATTATTTATAAGCTGCAACGATCATGATACTCTCTTACTATTTAGCGATAGAGGTGTCTCTTATGCTCTCCCTGCATATAGAGTTCCAATGAGTAGCAGAACGGCAAAAGGCACTCCATCTGTTCAACTTCTTCCAATACCAAGAGAAGAAAAAATAACTTCACTAGTAGCAGTGGATTCTTTTGATAACAATTGCTATTTATTGATGCTAACAAGGGCAGGATTTATAAAGAGAACTTCACTTTCTGCTTTCTCAAAAATTCGCTCAAATGGGTTAATTGCAATTAATCTTGAAGATGGAGATGCCCTAACATGGGTCAGATTATCAAAAGAAGGAGATAGTGTTTTAATAGGATCAAGAACAGGGATTGCTATTCATTTCAGATTGGATATTAACGAATTAAGACCACTTGGTAGGACAGCAAGGGGGGTTAAATCTATGAACTTGAGAGATGGAGATAATCTAGTATCCATGGATGTTTTGACAGCTGATTTAGTTGATCAGTTGGCCAAAGCTGAAGATCCTACTGAAGAAACTGATGAAAATCTTGAATCCAATTCTTCAGAAGGTCCTTGGGTATTAATAGCCAGCGCTTTCGGACTAGGTAAGAGAGTACCCGTAAATCAGTTTAGATTACAAAAGAGAGCAGGGATGGGTTTAAGAGCAATAAAATTCAGAATTAAAGATGATGCATTAGTTTGCTTGAAGGTCCTTGGAGAAGGAGAAGAATTACTTTTTGTTACCGAAAAAGGAGTAATAGTAAGAACAAATGCAGATAAAATTTCTCAGCAATCAAGAGCTGCTACTGGAGTAAAACTACAAAGACTGGATGAGGGTGATCATTTATCAGAAGTGGTTTTAGTTCCTCGTGAACAAATAGAAGAAACAGACCAAGTTGGCTCAGGTGAAGAAAGTTAAAAGACGAATGATTAACTAATTAATATGGAAATACTTGATATTTTAATTTTAGGTTCCGGTCCTGCAGCATTATGTTTAGCCTCAGAATTAGCCAAGCAGGATCTAAAAATAAAGGGCATATCAACAAAATCTCCAAATGAAAAATGGGAGAATACATATGGCATATGGGCATCTGAATTAGAGGAATTAGGATTAGAGTCTTTGTTATCGCACCGATGGTGTAAAACAGTTAGTTTTTTTGGAAACGGGGAAAATAAAAAAGGTGATTCTCCCACAAAACATAATTACGACTATGGATTAATAAATCAAGAAGCCTTTCAAAATGAACTTTTAAAGAAATGTAAAGGGATTCAATGGTTAAATGAAACAGCAAAAGATATTGAAGAGAACAATAAACTGTCTGAGGTAATTTGTTTTTCAGGTCTAAGAATAAAAGCAAGATTAGTTATCGACGCAAGCGGTCATAAAAGTAATTTCGTAAAAAGACCCGTTCAAAATGAAATCGCTCAACAAGCTGCTTACGGAATTGTGGGTAAATTTTCCTCGCCACCTGTTAGTAAGGAACAGTTTGTTTTAATGGATTTTAGGCCAAATCATTTAACCAAAGAAGAAAAGTTATCATCTCCTTCCTTTCTTTATGCTATGGATCTTGGAAATGAAACTTTTTTTGTTGAAGAAACCTCATTAGCTAGTTATCCAGCATTGTCGAACGAAATTCTTAAAAAAAGACTTTTTAAAAGATTAAATAGTAAGGGTATCAAGGTCAGTGAAATTATTCATGAAGAAAACTGTCTTTTCCCAATGAATTTACCCCTCCCATTTAAAAAACAATTTGTACTTGGTTTTGGAGGGTCCGCTAGTATGGTTCATCCTGCATCAGGATACATGATTGGATCTTTATTAAGAAGGGCTCCCCTCCTCGCAGAAAAATTAGCAATATTTTTAAAACAACCAAATCTAAGTTCGCTAGAACTAGCCACTAAAGGTTGGGATATCCTTTGGCCTTATGAGTTAACACAAAGGCACAAACTTTATCAATATGGTCTAAGAAGATTAATGAGTTTTGAAGAAAGTAGATTAAGAAGTTTTTTCTCAAATTTCTTTAGATTATCGACTACTGAATGGGTAGGTTTTCTTACTAATACACTTCCACTTCCAAAACTAATTTACGTTATGAGTAAGATGTTTATAAATTCACCTTTAAAAGTAAAACTAGGAATGCTCAAATTAAATTAATATTTTTTCGCCAATCATCAATATTAATATTTGGGAAAATTTCATCCTCTTTCTCAATATCTTCAAGAAACTTTAAATTAACGTGAGAATGATTTTTTATCATTTCAACTAATTTCCAGAACCTAAACAAGTGTCTTTCTATCCTTTCTTTTGCTAGCTCAGTTGTAGTTCCAGCCCTTAGGATAAAACTCCAATCAGAAGACTCAGAGAGAAGTAATTCTCTCGCTGCTTGCTTATAAAGTCTTAAAGATAAGTCATTATTAAAATTTCTCGAGCATAAATCAACAAAAGTTGAGCCTGCTTTTGTAATCTCAGGAACGATCCAAGCATTTGAATCATTAAGCCAATAATTATGGTAGCCACCTTGTCCCCAGCTTGATGGCGATGGATCACAAATCTGAAGATTTGGCTTTTGCAGTAAGAATTCTTTTAAATTTGTAAGCTTAATTGAATACTTATTAGAGTTCTTTAAAATATTTTCAATAAAGAAAGGCCCCTCATACCACCAATGGCCAAACAACTCTGCATCAAATGGAGCCACCAATAAAGGCTTAAAGGAAGAGGATAAAGTTAATTTTTCTAATTGTTTAGATCTAGCAAGAAGATAAGCATTAGCATGTTCTTTACTCTTTTTTTTAGCATCATTTTCTAAGTAAAACTTCTTTTTCCCTAATGGGGCATTTTCATCTGTAATCTTATGAAACTTTAGACCCAAAGGTCTTTTAGTTGAAATACCTTTCTTTTGGAGCTTGGAGATAGGTAATTCCCAACCTAGATCCTTATGAAACTCCCTATAAACTTTATCGCCGGGGAATCCATCCTTAGCAGACCAAACTGGCAAAGTTGACTCACTATCTCTACCGAAGAATGCAACTCCTTTTTTCGAACAAATTGGAGCATATACACCATACCTAGGCCTTGGTGTGGAATTAAGAATCCCGTGTCCGTCTAAGATTGCATATCTAATTCCAGATTCAACTAGTATTTCATCCAAATTCTCATAATAGGCACATTCAGGTAACCAAATACCTAGAGGCTTAGTTCCAAAAATATTTTCATGGCTGCTAAGGGCTGTATTAATTTGTCCCTTAACAGTTTCAGGATTCTCCCTTAAGATTGGCAAATATCCATGTGTAGCCGCACAAGTAAGAATATCCAAATTTCCAGAGTTATTTAAAACTCTAAACTTCTCAATTAAATTTCCAGAACATTGTTGCCAATATAAATATTTATTATCAAGATTTTTCATTAAAAATGCTGAAGCATTTTTTTCTTCTTGTGGTAATTCATTTAAAAAATCATTCCTTGTTTTAATCCAGCTTGGGAAAGTTTCTTGAATTTGTTTATTGTTTAAAAGCGACAATAACGTTGGAGACAAACTAATAGTGAGTTTTGTATTTGAAGGATTTTCATTTCTAGAAGATTCTATTGATTGAAGTAGTGGTATATAACATTCCAATATCGCCTGAAATAACCAATCCTCTTCTAACGAGTTTTTTTCATTTTTTCTTACATAAGGAAGATGAGCATGTAAAACTATAGCTAGCTGACCTAAATAATTATTTTTTGGGTATTGCCCATTATTCATACTATTTATAATTTATGCCTGTAATTCTACAAAAAATCAAAATTAACCTTTTATAAAAAGGGAGCTTTAATCTTAAAAGAATACTTTAATAACTAAATTATTTTTAATTTTTTTTCATAATTTTAACTAATTTTGTTAAGTTATAAGCCTAGAAGATATTTTTATTGGACATAATCTAGTCAATTTTTTTTAATTAGCTTAAAATAAGCTTAGGTAATTCTCTCTAATGTCCAAAGATCCTGGAAGAATTTTGATCTTTGATACAACTCTTCGAGATGGAGAGCAATCTCCTGGTGCCAGTTTAAATCTTGAAGAAAAGCTTGCAATAGCTCATCAATTAGCAAGATTAGGAGTAGATGTTATTGAAGCTGGATTCCCTTTTGCAAGTCCAGGAGATTTTAAAGCTGTCAATAAAATTGCCAACGCTGTAGGGAAAGAAAATGGTCCTATAATATGTGGTTTAGCAAGAGCATCCAAAGGTGATATAAAAGCATGTTACGAAGCAGTAAGTCCAGCTCCAAAAAAAAGAATCCATACTTTTATTGCAACAAGCGATATACACCTTAAACATAAACTTAAAAAATCCAGAAAAGATGTACTTCAAATAGTTCCAGAAATGGTTAATTATGCAAAATCATTGGTAGATGATGTTGAGTTCTCTTGTGAAGATGCCTCCAGGAGTGATCCTGATTTTTTATACGAAATAGTCCAACTTGCCATCTCTGCAGGAGCAACAACAATAAATATCCCTGATACTGTTGGCTTTACAACTCCTAGCGAATTTGGAAAATTAATTTCCGATATAAATAAAAATGTTCCAAATATTGATGAGGCAGTAATCTCGGTTCATGGTCATAATGATTTGGGTTTGGCAGTCGCAAATTTTCTAGAGGCAGTAAAAAGTGGAGCGCGACAACTCGAATGTACGATTAATGGGATTGGTGAAAGAGCAGGGAATGCATCTCTAGAAGAATTAGTAATGGCATTGCATGTTAGGAAAAGTTTTTTTAATAGCTTTTTTAAAAGAAGTGCGGATTCACCAACTCCACTTACTGCTATAAGAACAGAAGAAATAACAAAAACCTCTAGACTTGTTTCCAACCTAACTGGGATGACTGTTCAGCCTAATAAGGCAATTGTGGGAGCTAACGCTTTTGCACATGAGTCAGGCATTCACCAGGATGGTGTTTTAAAAAATAGACTAACTTACGAAATTATTGATGCAAAAACTGTTGGTTTGAGTGACAACAAAATATCTTTGGGTAAACTAAGTGGAAGAAGTGCGGTAAGAGCAAGGTTAGAAGAGATGGGATATGACTTGAGCCGAGAAGATTTAAATGATGCGTTCGCGCGTTTTAAGGATTTAGCTGATAGGAAAAGAGAAATTACTGAAAGAGACTTAGAAGCAATTGTTAGTGAACAAGTGCAGCTCCCAGAAGCTAAATTTCAATTAAGTCTTGTACAAGTAAGTTGTGGTAACGCATCTAAACCTACCGCCACTATTTCGCTTCTAAACACGGAAGATAATACCGAGGATACTGCTGTATCAATAGGTACTGGACCTGTTGATGCTGTATGCGAGGCTTTAAATAAATTAGCTAAAGTTCCTAATGAATTAATTGAATTTTCTGTAAAGTCCGTAACAGAAGGCATCGATGCTTTGGGCGAAGTAACAATAAGAATAAGAAGAAATAATAAGATATATTCTGGCCATTCTGCTGACACTGATGTTGTAGTTGCCGCTGCTAATGCTTACGTTAATGCTTTAAATAGGCTTGTATTCTCTGAGAAAAAAAATTCAATTCACCCACAATTTGATAATTTAGAAAATCCTGAGAAAACATTTCTATCTAATCCTGCTAACTAAATTATTTCTTAGTAATATTAAGGAGCATTAAAAATGGACTCTTAATAATGTAAATTAATCTAATAGTTAAAGCAATAAATAATGAGGGAAAGGTTACTAGGATATTGGTCACTTTCATGGGTTGGGTTAATAAGCAATATAATTGCACTGCCAATAATCGCTTTAATAATAAGCTACGGGCCTCCACTAAAAGTTGCAAATATAACACTTGCCATTAGTCTTGGTTGGCCTGCTGCGATCGTTGGTATAGTCTCTTCAGCAGCTCTTTTAGCAGAGAGAAAATGGGGCGTAACCTTAACCCTAGTATCTCTATCAATGGTGATATCTGGTATGGGGCCTTATTCAGTGGTAAGACTCATAACTCTTCGAGACATTTTTGGAATTGGTGGGTTTACTCTTTTAACAACATTATTAAGCACTTTAGCTCTTCTATATTGGTGTAATCCCAAACACAGAAGAAGTATTAGGCTATAAATTAAAGATTAAGAAAAAGTATTATTCTTACTAGTTGGATACTGAATTCTTCTATGTCTAATTCTTTTCCAAACATTCAAGAAGGCTCTTTTTATTAAGAATATTTCTCCCTTCGATAGATTACTATCATCTAATTGCCCATCGTTTTGACGTGAATAAATAATCTTAGATATTGTTCTCAAAGCTTCTTTATCAGATGCATCAATATTCATAGCTCTTAGAGCTGCTTCGCATCCATCTGCAAGCATTAAAATAGCTGTTTCTTTTGACTGAGGGATGGGGCCTTTATATCTAAAGTGGTTTTCATCTATATCAAGATTTTTCTCTTTAGCTTTTTGAAAAAAATATCCCATCTTTAGGGTACCTTGATGTTCTGGAATAAAATTGGCTATCAGTTTAGGTAATCTATTTTTTCTTGCATACTTCAATCCTTCATCAACATGAGCCTGCAGTACTTCTGCACTTTTAATAGGATCATCTATTTCATCATGTGGATTCTTAGAACCATCTTGATTTTCTATAAACCAATTAGGGGCATGTAGTTTACCAACATCATGATATAACGCTCCAGTTTTAATTAGATCAATATCACCGCCAATCATTCTTGTCGCTTCCTCTGCTAAACCACATATAAGTAAAGTATGTTCGAAAGTACCAGGGGCTTCAAAAGACAATCTTCGAATGAGAGGTTTCTCTTTATCAGCCAATTCGAGTAATCTTGCTTTAGTTAATAGCCCAAATATCGATTCAAAAATAGGCATGAATAAAAGAGTAAAAAGCATTACTAATGCCAATAATAAGGAGTCGGAAAATATATCTCCATTAGAAAAAAAAATATCTTGTTTATCAATAAAAGATATCTTATCTTTACCTATCAATATCCATTGACTCAAGAAGGAACCAATGGGGACAAAAATTGATAATTGAAGTAACTGGGCTCTACTCCTTATTCTACCTCCAAGAAGAGAAACTACTGAAGCGCACACTAATAAAATAAAAAATAAATTATTACTGATAGTAACTGCTGGGTCAGGCCAAATAAGACTCGCTATTGATACCCAAGCTAAAGCAGTTATGCTTCCCATTCCTTGAGATATTATTAATGCCGGTGGGATTATCATAGATAATGGACTAATTCTTGAAGGTAAGGCTAATTTCAAAGCCTGTACTGCCAAAAGAAGAGTTATTAGCAATATGATCTGTCTTGAAGAAATTGTAGGATTTTCTTTTTTTGAAACTAGTATCAAAATACCTGAACTAATAAGTGCTTCAGTGAAAGTAAAAAACCATGAAAAAATATCTGAGATATTTAAAGGGGAACCGAGAAGTGATTTATAAGAAGAAATTATTGAAATTAAAATGCATATTAAAAAAATTATGAGGTTGTCTATTCTTGAAATTTTTATTGGTTGTTTTATTGGAACTTGACTCCTCCTCCACAGATAAAGCATTTTTTTAAAGGTAGTTGTAATGTTTTGCACAGAATATAATTAAATCTATTTGATTAATTTAAAATTATAGGCATGCTAGGTGTAAAAAGGAGATGTTTTTCTAAATGTCATTAAAATTAGACGGTAAAAAATTATCTCTTGAAATTGAGGAAAGATTAAATGAATATATTTTAAGTAATAAAAAAATTGCAAAAAGAGCTCCTGGTTTAGCTGTAATAAGAATCGGTGAGGACCCCGCGAGTGGAGTTTACGTTAATAACAAAGAAAAAGCATGCTCAAGGGTTGGAATAAAGAGCTTCATCTTTCATTTAAAAGAAAGTGTAGAGCAAAAAGAAGTAGAACAATTAATAAAGAAACTAAACTTTGACAAGGAAATTGATGGAATGTTGCTACAACTTCCTATACCAAAGAAGTTTGATGATCAAAGACTGATAAGTTATATCAATCCAAGAAAAGATGTAGATGGATTAAATGAAATAAACATCGGCAAATTAGTAAAGAATGAGCCTGCCATGAGATCATGCACACCAGCAGGAATTATTAATTTATTAAGATCCCAAAATATTTCAATTGAAGGGAAGAAGATTGTTGTTATTGGAAGAAGTTTACTAGTGGGGAAACCCCTTTCGCTTATGTTATTAAACCTTAATGGAACGGTAACAATGACTCATTCAAAAACAATGAATTTAAATAAAATCTGTAAGGAAGCTGATATATTAATCGCTGCTGCAGGCAAACCTAATCTTATAGACTCTAGTTTCGTAAAAGAGGATGCTGTAATTATTGATGTTGGAATACATAGATTAAAATGTTCTGATAAAAATAAAACCAGATTATGTGGCGATGTATTATTAGAAGATGTCATTCCTAAAGTATTTGCTTACACTCCTGTCCCTGGTGGTGTTGGGCCAATGACAGTAACAATGTTACTGGTGAATACTATTTTTAGCTGGCAAAAACAATTTGGTTTATCATCAACCCTGAATGATCTTTTGCCATAAACCCTAAGATGAAAAAATTATTTTTAA
Organism: uncultured Prochlorococcus sp.; assembly: GCA_902618335.1. Classification (GTDB taxonomy): domain Bacteria; phylum Cyanobacteriota; class Cyanobacteriia; order PCC-6307; family Cyanobiaceae; genus Prochlorococcus_A. The sequence goes on from CACNAI010000002.1 coordinate 50,433, forward strand.
AGGTATAAAATGACTGACGTTGTAAATAACATTTCAGATTTTGAAAAATATCTTAAAAATGCAAAACAAGTTGTAGAAGAAGCACTTGATTTATCTCTAGGACCCGAAAATCCAGAAATCCTTAGAGAGTCAATGAGATATTCTCTTCTAGCTGGAGGGAAAAGGATACGTCCGATTCTGTGTTTAGCCTCTTGCTCACTGGCAGGAGGAGAACCATCTCTAGCTGTTCCTACTGCTGTAGCCATAGAAATGATTCATACAATGTCCTTAATTCATGATGACTTGCCCGCTATGGACAACGATGACTTAAGGAGAGGTAGGCCAACAAACCATAAAGTTTATGGAGATGCAATAGCTATTCTCGCAGGTGATGCTTTGTTAACTAGAGCCTTCGAAATGGTCTCTTTAAGAAGTCCAGGAGTTGATCCAAATAGATTATTAAATGTAATTGGTGAACTTTCTTTGGTTGCTGGTGCCCCAGGATTAGTGGGAGGACAAGTTGTTGATTTAGAATGCGAAGGTAAAGAAGTTGACCTTGAAACCCTAGAGTATATTCATCTTCACAAAACAGGAGCTTTATTAAGGGCTTGTGTAAGAACAGGTGCGATGATTGCAGGCGCTAACGAAAAGCTATTACAAGCTCTGACTACATATGCAGAAGGAATTGGATTAGCCTTCCAAATTATAGATGATATTCTTGATTTAACTTCAAGCAGTGAAAAGCTTGGTAAAACTGCCGGCAAAGATCTATTAGCTGATAAAACTACTTACCCTAAATTACTTGGAATGGAAGAGTCAAAGAAAAGAGCAATTGATTTAGTAGAAAAAGCAAAAAAAGCAATTCAACCTTGGGGTTCAGAAGCAAAGTATCTAATATCCCTTGCTGACTTTATTACAAACAGAGATCGATAAGTAGTTTAAATTTATGTCTGAGTTTTTTGCCCTTTTTAATAATTCAGTTCTTTTCTGGAGTTTATTTTCTTGCTTACTAGCTCAATTTTTTAAAATTGTTTTCAATTTCTTTTCAACTGGAAAGATAAAATTTGGAATTATTTTTGAGACGGGTGGAATGCCTTCAAGTCATTCCGCCTTAATAACTGGTGCTGCATCTGGTATAGGTTATGAATTGGGATTTGATAGCTCAATATTTGCATTATCAGTTGCTTTAGCACTAATAGTTATGTATGACGCAAGTGGTGTTCGAAAATCAGCTGGGATTCAAGCTGCAGAAATTAATAAACTATCAAAAAAACTAGATCCTCAATCTGAATTACTTTTAAAGGAAACCCTAGGCCATACAAAAATTGAGGTCATGGTAGGGAGTCTTTTAGGACCATTAATTACTCTGCCAGGAATCTTTTTTTTAGGTTCTCCTCTCAAAATATTTGATTTGATAATAAATTAAGAATCTTTTGGAAAACTAATTTGGGTGGCATCTATGAAGTTTTTTGCGACTTTTGGAGAACTTGGCAAATGTAAGTGAATCCAACTTGCATGTAATTTTTCATCAAAAAAACCTTCATTTTTATATTCAGTTTTCCAAGATTTAATTTTCCATGGGGAAGAAAGTTTCTTCTGATGCTCAGTTTTTCTTATATCAAGTTCAGATAAATTATTTTCAATTTCCCAATAATGAAATTCATGTCCTCTAATTAATTGATTTTGTTTAATGATCGGAGTATCTTTTAAACCTTCAATGTATCTATAACCTACTGAAAGTTTACTTTTTTTTGATCTAAAAGGCAGGATGCCACTCATTTTATGATTATTACCATTTTCATCTTTTATGAAGTCTCCTAAAATCATCATCCCTCCACACTCAGCATATATAAATCCATTTTTGCGGAATTTCCTTAACGAATTTAAGCTTTTTGTAGAGTTACTTATATGATCAGCATATTTTTCAGGGAATCCCCCAGGAATAATTAAAGAAGAAGCCTCATCAGGTATTTCTTCATCATCATAAATACTCCATGAAATCAATGGTATACCTATTTCACTCAAAAACTCCTTAGTTTCAGGATATTGAAAATGAAAAATTTTATCTTCTGCAATTGCGATAGGTTTACTTTTATCTATTTTAAAATCTTCAAAATTGAGAGAATTAAATATTTTCTTTTGAGGAGATTTCAGAAATTTAATAAGAGAAAATACATCAAGATTTCTTTCGGCGAAATTTGCAAAATATTCAATATCAATTTCTTTTCCATTATCTATTGGAGATATCAAACCTAAATTAGCTTTGTTTAAAGTTATTTTTGAATCAGATGGTAAAAAACCAAGAATTTCGATATCTTCATTTTTAAAAACTTCTTTGATTAATTTTTTATGTCGATCTGAATTAACGTTATTAAATATAATTCCTGCTATTGACAACTCACTATCGAAATCTCTAAAACCTCGAATAGTCGCCAAAAGAGACGCCACTTGACCTCTAGCATTAACAATAAAAATTATTGGAGCATTAAGAAGTTTAGAGATATTTGCTGTACTGGAATAGGTTGTTGACCCTAGTCCATCAAACAGACCCATTGCTCCTTCAATTAAGGAGAATTCATATTTCAAAGAATGTTTAAAAAAACTTTCTTGAACCCATTCCTCACCACTTAAAAAAATATCTAAATTCCTACAAATAGGTTGGCCAATTGAGCTAAGTTGTTGTTGATCAAGATAATCCGGGCCAACCTTGAAAGTTTGTATTTTTATACCTTTTGAGAACGCCCAACAAGATAGTAAAAGAGATAATGTAGTTTTCCCGCTATCAGTTGAAGGAGAAGATATTACACAAGGCATTTATTAGTTATTCAAACCATTAAATATTTGAAGAGCTATTTTAATAGAATTTTCAAAAAGAGGGCTGGTATTACCTCTACTACTTCCCAATAATTTACTAACATCGTACTCTGACGTAGAAAAAGAATTTGGAACAACTTGTTCTATTAATTCCATATTAGCCATTCCACCTGCTTCAAGTCTCATACATTCCACTGATTCACAGCCAAGTATTACACAAGTGTTATTTTTTTGTACCTCACTAATTTTTGAAATCAGCCGCAATCCAATAACCTGTCCTAAATGAATACTTGGATTTCCCAAAGATAAGGGATTAATTGATGTAGAAATTATTTCGCCATTAATTCTTTCAAACTCTATTTTTGTTGATTCTGTATCCGTTTCAGCTCTTAGAAAAGACCAACCAAGTTTATCGCTAATCCATGAAATCAAAAACAACGCTTGAATCATATGATCTCCTGCGATATCAATGTCAATATCAGTAATATGGTCTAAAATTGGTCTCCTCGAAGGCGGATCAAAAATCATTGCCAATGATTCCCTCCAATTTTTTAATCTAACCCAATTCAAATCATTAATAGCTTTATTTGAATTATTTAATTGATCTAAAACTTTTAAACATCTTTGAGGCGATCCAAGAGCAGTATCAATTATTAACCTTAGACCATAATCAGTGAAATATTCGAAGATTTCAGGCGACTCATCCAAGCTTCCATTCCACCACAACCATGAAGGTAATTCATCAATAGATAATTCATCAATTATTTTTAATCCTTTATTAGATATTGAGGCCGAGTCCCCCCTAATAACAACTAAATCCCCACAAATAGGTTGCATAGCTGGTGTGTCACTTAATGGACAGTAAGCGGATACAAAAGTTTTGATATCTGAATTTTTATTTATGGTTGGAGCTAAAGTTATTAATCTTCTTGGATTCAATGTACTTATCGTTGATTCAAAAAATTGGCCTCTAAAATCTTCAAAGTCTTTATTAGATAAATTTTCCTTCAACAAATTCAATAATTCTTCACTATTAAGTGAAGTAGTGATAGGAAGTCCTTGATCTAATATAAATTTTTTAGCAACTTCAATTATCTCTGGACTTAAATTTCCAGTAATTGGTCCATTTACTAATCCTTTTTGAACCAAACATTGTTCTAGCCAAGCAGGCTGCCAGACCATTAATGTGAAAGTATTAGCTCCACTATTATCTTTATCTTCTGAAATCCATAATTTATTAAGGTAATTAGAAATTTCCTGATAAGGCAGCTCTAAAGGGGTTTGTAGTGTAAGTTGAGGTTTCATTTTTAAGGTCTACGCCAGAAAATATTATCTTTTGAAATTAATTGATCTGACTCAGGAGGTCCCCATGTCATAGATTCATAATTATAAATAGGTAACTTCCATGGAGAATTATCCATCAATTCTATTAATGGCGTATAAAGTTTCCAGGCTGCCTCTACCTCATCACTTCGAGTAAATAATGTTGGGTCAGAAAGCATTGCATCAGCTAATAATCTTACATAGCCTTCATCTGAAGGTTCTCCAAATGATTCATCATAAGAAAATTCCATTTCAACAGGTCTTGATTTCATTCCAGAACCAGGAGATTTTACCTCAAATTTGAAAGTAGCACCTTCATTTGGCTGAATTCTAAGGATAAGTTGATTTGGGGCAGGATTTATTATTGTTGATTCAAATAAATGAACAGGGACGTCTTTAAAAGTTAAGACTATTTCTCCAAGTCTTTTAGGTAGTCTTTTACCTGTTCTCAAATAAAAAGGAACCCCTTGCCAACGCCAGTTATCAACGAAAACCTTTGTTGCAATATAAGTTTCTGTTGTGCTATTACTATTAACACCATCTTCCTGCCTATATCCTTTGAGTTGATTTGAAATATTCCCTCCCTCTACATATTGACCTCTTATGCAACAATTCCACGGTTCATTTTCGTCAGCAAGTTTTGAAGCTTGAAGAACCTTAGCTTTTTCATTTCTTATTGCTTCTGGTTCAAATTTTCCTGGAGGTTCCATTGCAGTAACTGCAAGCATTTGAGTCATATGATTTTGAAGCATATCCCGTAAAGCACCAGAGCTTTCGTAATAACCTGCTCTATCTTCAACACCAACTGTTTCAGATGAAGTAATTTGAACACTTGATATATAATTCCTGTTCCAGATTGGTTCAAAAATAGTGTTAGCAAACCTCAAAACAAGAATATTCTGAACTGTCTCTTTACCTAAATAATGATCAATCCTATAAATCTGACTTTCTTCAGCACAACTTTGAACAATTTTATTCAATTTTTTTGCACTTGAATAATCTCTTCCAAAAGGTTTTTCAATTACTAAACGACTTTTCTTAGGGTCATCTAAAAGGCCAGCCTCTTTTAGTGCTTTACATCCACTTGCATAGAAATTCGGAGATACTGATAAATAAAATGTTCTATTCCCATGAGTAGCTTGTGTTTTATCAATTTCATTTAATCTTCTAGAAAGCCTTACAACATGGTCACTTTGTTGTAGGTCAACTGGTTCATAGAAAAGATAATTAGAAAATTGTTCCCATTCCCTTTCTTTACCAGATATTTGATTTGATAACTTTACTTTCATCTTTTCCCTAAACTCATTATCAGTCCAAGGTCTTCTCGCACAACCAACTATTCCAAATTCACTAGGAATTCTTCTTTGCAAATAAAGTTCAAATAAGGCTGGTATTAATTTTCTATGAGTAAGGTCTCCACTAGCGCCAAAAATTACTAAACATTGTGGAGATATGACTCTTTCCTGCCGTAAACCTAATCTTAGAGGATTACTTAAAGTTGAAGGCATATTTTTAGTATTCTTTATTTAAAATCCTCTTTTTTTCAAATATTAGCTACATATTGTGTCTAAACCAAAAAGTAATTAGTATATGAAACCAAATCTAAATATCAAAGATTTAGTAAGTTTCTACGTGCCATCTTCCTGCTTTTTTTAGTTGAGGTCTTAATTCTGACCAGTTCAATCCTTTTTCTTCTGCTGCCTTAGTCATTGCTTCATCTATTCCAGGTTCCATACCTTTTAATCCACAAAGATATATATGTGTCTTTTCATCTTCAATCATATTGAAAAGTTCATTGGCTGACTCTAAAACTCTGTCTTGAATGTACATTCTTCCACCTTTTGTATTTTGCTGCTCGCGACTAATAGCTTTTGTATATTTAAAATTATCTGGATTTTCTGCAATGTATCTTTGAAGATCTTCTTCGTATAACAAATTAGCTGATTTTGGAGCACCCATAAATAACCAAGCTTTACCCTTAAAATTCCATTTATTTTTTTCTTTTTCAGTTGGTTCGAACATTCTTCTTAAATAGGCCCTCATTGGTGCTATTCCAGTTCCAGTGGCTAACATAACAATGTTTGCGTCCTCTTCTTCTGGTAGAAGCATTTCTTTACCAACAGGACCTGTTATTTTTACTTTATCTCCAGGCTTAATATCACATAAGTAAGTAGAGCAGACACCATTAATAGTTTCACCATCTTTTTCATACTGAAGCTGCCTTACACAAAGAGAAACTGTATTTCCATTAAAGTCATCACCGTGTCTCGTACTAGCTATTGAGTACAGTCTTAATTTATGAGGTTTTCCATTAGCATCTTCACCAGCCGGCATGATACCAATACTTTGACCTTCCACATAATTTAAAAATGGATCACTATCTTTAAGGTCGAAAGTTATGTGATTAACCCTTCCAATAGCTCCTTCTTTTAGAAGACTATAGTTTTCAATGACTGTTCCCTCATATGGTGTTTTAGGACGGTAAATATTGACTGGAACATCTGCATGTTTTTTCTTAACTATTTTTGGAGCTTCTGTTTTTGGAGCTTCTGTTTTTGGAGCTTCTGTTTTTGCAACAACGACTTTTTTAGGTTCCACAGCTTTTGCCTCGGGTTTTTTTGTTTTTGCCTCTTCGACAAATTTTAAAGCTCTTTTATTAAAAGTTGTGAGTATAAAATAAAAGACAGCTATTACTACTGGTATATGAGCTAATCCGCCTGCGATTACTTTTGCTTGTGAATACATTTTTTAATTTTCTTTTTATAAAGATTATCAATTAGTAGTTTAATTTGTAGTGATTTTACAAAAATGGTTACGTTTTGAGATCGGAATAATTTAATGAAATTATTTTTATTTTTCAGGAATTACTGTTTTTATCGGTATAGTTACACAGAAATAATTTTTTATCTAATAAAAAAATTTATTTATGAATAATCCTCAAGAATCAGTAGATCATCCTAAAAGCAATGATTACAGGACAATTGAGCAAACGATGGAAAAGCTTTCTGGCGGAACAAGAAGACTTGCAGCCCAACTTACAACCTCTGCGAGTTTTGATTCTTTATGGAAAGTTTTAACAGATTATGATCGGCTAAATCTTTACATACCGAATTTACTTTCAAGCAAAAAAATATATCAAAAAAACAATAATGTGCATCTTAAACAAGTGGGGGCTCAAGATTTTCTTGGTATGAAATTTTCTGCTGAAGTAACTATTGATTTATTCGAAGATAGGGAGCTTGGTCTTTTGAAATTTAACCTAATTAAAGGCGATTTCAGGAAGTTTGAAGGTAGTTGGAAAATTCAAAAAATTAAAAACACTTCAAAAAATTCATTAATATACGACCTTACTGTTCAAGGTTGTCAGTGGATGCCAATCGGTATGATAGAGAAAAGACTAAAAAAAGATCTTTCTGAAAATTTGATTGCCGTAGAAAGACAAGCAAAACTCTAATAAATTAGTTAAAACTTAAATAATAGCCCCAAGGGGATTCGAACCCCTGTCGCCTCCGTGAAAGGGAGGTGTCCTAGGCCTCTAGACGATGGGGCCAGGAAGTTAGCATAACAGCTTATTAAAAATTAAGAGTAAGACTAGCCCTTCGTCAAGTATTGTTGCTCTTTGTTTTGTCCTTGCCACACAGGAACAGTAAAATGAAAGCATGAACCTTCACCTATTTCAGATACAACCCATATTCTCCCTCCATGGACTTGTACAATTCGCCTGCATACTGATAAACCAATCCCAAATCCTGAAGTTCCTTCAGAAGTCTGTGGGAGCCTAACTCTATCAAGAAAAATTCTTTTTTGTTCACTCAAAGGTATACCTGCGCCTTTGTCACAAATTGTTATTTCTACCCATTGATTTGTCTTATGTATCATTGTAATTTTTATAGATCCTGAGTCGTTGGAAAATTTAATTGCATTTTCAATTAAATTTAAAAATACTTGCCTCATTCTTCTTTGATCTGCAAATACACTTGGTAAATCAGATGGAATATCAGTATCAATTTGAATTTTCCTTAATCTCCAAAATTTTTCTAATTCGAGTATTACTTCAGCGCTAATATTACCTAAATCAATTTTCTGAGGATTAAATAACGCTTCCCATTTTGTTGTTCCTACTTCTAGAAGATCCTGAGATAAAAGTTCAATTTCTTCTAGCCGTCTTTTAATTACATCTTGCAATTTTGAAATATCTATTTGTCCAAGTTTTTGACTTTGCACCGCCAAAGTAGCTGCCGTTAGTGGAGTTCTTAATTCATGAGCGACCATTCTTAATAATCTTTCCTGTGATTCTATTCTTTTTGTTAATGTCTCATTTTCTTGTCTTAAAACAAGAAGTTCGTCCTCTAGAAGGAATTCTTTTTGAGTTGTTACCGAATCAATTTTGGATGGTTGCAAATTAATACCTAGATTTTTTGTTAAACCTTCCTGTGTCCACCTTGGTAACCATTTCTGCAATTGAGAGAAAATATTACTTCCAGCAAATATTTGCTTTGGAGTTGGGGAAACCTTTATTAGAGCGGGAAGGGCTACTAATCTATGTAATTCAAGTAATTCCGGCTGTTCTGCTGGCTCAGAAATCTGAAGAGATATCTCAAATTCACAATCATCTGATTCTAGATAAGCTATCACTGACTTAATATCACTACTAGAGAGTTGATTTCTAGCTGCCACAAGTATTAATTTTAGCTCCTTTTTATCATTCAAATGATTTCGCCTCAAGTGTTGAAAAGCTGTTAATCCTTATAAACACCTTAAGATATTTATTTTTATTCTACAAATAGGCTATCAAATAAATAAGACTTATATATATATGGTTGTTATTAATCAAAAGAAAAACTTAAATTTTGGTGAAAATAATTCTCCAGAAATTAGTTTAAATAGTAATTTAAAAAGATGGTTTTCTAGAAATCTTGGATTGTGGAAATCTAATAGAACATATTTTCTTGATGATTCCCAAAAAACTTATAATTTATGTATGAATATAAAAATTCAAGCTCTTGAAAATAAATCTGAATGGGAGTCCCACTATAAATTCGACTGGTATCCAGAAAAAAAATATAGTTTTTTTAAAGAAAACCCCCAATATCAAGAAAGAGGAGAAATGCGAGCATATTTAAAAGGACACCAACTTATAAGGGAAAATTTTTATTTGAGTAATGATGAAGGGATTTCAAATATTAAGCAAGTTGATGAACACGAAATGATTTTTGAATCTTCCTACAAAGATTGGTATATTATTGAACATACAAGACTGGTTGATTCAGATAACTATAGATTCAGGGTTATATATTCATGGAACAAAAATAATCTAAAAATAGTAGAAAATCATCACGAAATAAAAATTATTAAGTAAGTTCTTTTTATCTTTTAAAGTTAAAAGTGAAAATGTTATCTTGTTATAAATATCTTTAGTTAATGGATATTACTTTTTATTCAAATAGACTTCTTAAATTCCTAGGTACTGGAATAATTATCCCTTTAATATTCCTTGAAATTATTACCATAAATAATCAAATCAAAGCCGAAAAAAATTTAATTGCAGCTTCTGAAAAAGATCTTTTTCTATATAGGCAAATGGGGGCTTCTTATCTATGTATTGCATCAAAAGCTGAAATAGATTTCAAAAAAGGTCTTGGCATTGCCAGTGCCACGTTTGCAAATGTAATAATTGGGAAACATGGTGGAGTTATTAAAGAATTAGGAGATAAAAAACTTGATGAAAAAAAATTATACAATGCAGGAACATTTCAAATCGTTGGAAGCGCACTTAACATTTGCCCAGAAAGCATACCAAAAGATATAAAAAATAATTATAAAAAAAGTTTAAAGCAACTTATTAAAAAAACTAAAAATTAATTTTACTGATTACCTGAACATTGAACTAACTGAACTTTCTTCATGAATTCTCCAAATAGCTTCCCCTAACATATTTGCAACAGAAAGAACTTTTAACTGTGGGAAATTTTCTTTAACAAGAGTTGGGATACTGTTTGTCACAATGACCTGTTCAAATAAATCCTTCGTACTTAATCTTTCATAAGAGGGAGGAGAAAATACAGCATGAGAGGCACATGCGAATATTCTATTAGCTCCTTCTTTTTTTAATAAATTAGCTCCTGAACAAATTGTACCTCCTGTGTCTATCATGTCGTCTATGAGGATAGCAGTTTTACCTTTAACTTCACCAATAACAGTTAGACTTTCTGCGATATTATGAGATGCTCTTCTTTTATCAATAATTGCTAAAGGTGCATCTTTCATTTGTTTTGCAAATGCTCTTGCTCTAGCAACTCCACCTACATCAGGGGATACAACAACAACCTCCTCTAAATTTAAAGTTTCTAAATAATCAATCAAAACTGGTGATCCATAAATATGATCGCACGGAATATCAAAATAACCTTGTATTTGAGCCGAATGCAAATCCATAGCAAGGACTCTATCGACTCCTGATTTTTCAAGTAAATTAGCGGTGAGTTTTGCTGTTATAGACTCTCGCCCTGAAGTCTTTCTATCTGCCCTTGCATATCCAAAGTAAGGAATAACAGCCGTTATTTGTCTAGCAGAAGCTCTCTTGCAAGCATCAACCATAATCATAAGTTCCATTAAACTATCGTTTACTGGAGCACATGTTGGTTGTATTAAGAATACATCGCAACCCCTAATAGATTGTTGAATTTGAACATAAAGCTCTCCATCAGCAAATCTTTTAGATATTAGAGGTACATTTTCAATCCCTAAGTATGATGCAATTTCTTCAGCTAATTTCGGATTTGTTGTTCCGCCAACTAGCCTTAATCTACTGTTTGTTAGATTTAAGTTAGATTCTTTATTCTGCACAGCCGTGATAAAACTTGTCACGAAATTAGCAATTTAAAACTATAACCTTATCGTAGTCGTTAATGTGAATTTCGCAAAAGATAATTACTAGATCATTTATAAATTAACATCTCTCAAACAAAATTTAAAATAAAGTAGATTTAAAATCTGAATATTTTTAATTCAGTCAAAAAAGATTTAAAATAATTTGTCAATTAAAAAAAAATTGTATATTGTTTAATTTATATAATAAATGATAATTTCATCGTAAAGAATCAAAATATAACTTAAAAAATGTCCATACAAAAAATTCTAACAAAAAAATCATTAGGAGTACTTATACACCCTTCATGTATACCAGGAGGAATAGTATGTGGAACTTTTGGAAAAGGTGTTAAAGAGTGGATAAAAAATCTTAATAAGCATGGGATTGAATATTGGCAATTCTTGCCTCTTACACCTACTGATTCAACAGGGTCTCCATACAGTTCACCTTCTAGTTTTGCACTAAACCCATGGTTTCTTGATACAGACGATTTAATCGAAAAAGGTTTTATTTTGATTTCTGATAAAGAAGAATTTAGAAGCGCATATCAGAATAAGAATCATATTGATTTTGATGCTGCCAATGATTTAACGAAAAAATTAGGTCACCTGCTTTTGCAAGGTTGGAATTCACAATCTGAAGAGAGAAAACTTAATTTTTACGAATGGATTAGTAAGAATTCTTGGGTTGAGGATTATGCAACTTTTGTTGTTATAAGAGAAAAATTTAATATGTTGCCTTGGTGGGAATGGCCAAAAGAATTTAGAAAAAAAAATAACAATTTTTTAAACTCATGGATCAAGGGAAAAAGTGAAGAAATACTTATTCAAAAACTAATACAATGGCACTTAGATGAGCAATGGAGATCTATTAAAGACTTTGCAAAATCTAGTAATGTTAAGTTAGTAGGAGATTTGCCTTTTTATGTATCTAGGGATAGTGCAGACGTATGGAGTAATAAATCACTATTTTCAATTTTAAAAAATGGGGATTTAATTTTTCAAAGTGGTGTGCCACCAGACTATTTCTCATCAACAGGACAATTATGGGGAACCCCAACTTATTTTTGGTCAAAACACAAGAGGACCAATTTCGATTGGTGGAGAAAAAGATTTAAAAGGCAATTTGAACTTGTGGACTTATTAAGACTAGATCATTTCAGAGGTCTCGCGGGTTACTGGAGAGTTAATGGAAATTCTAAAACAGCGATTTGTGGCAAATGGATAAATTCTCCAGGAAGAACCCTATTAAATAAACTAAAAAATGATTTAAAGACTAATTATTTACCAATTATCGCCGAGGATCTAGGAGTGATAACGCCAGATGTAGAAAAATTAAGGAAAAAGTTTGAGCTGCCTGGAATGAAAATACTACAATTTGCTTTTGATGGGAAAGAAGATAATCCTTATTTACCAAAGAATATTAAAGGTGAAAATTGGGTTGTTTATACAGGTACTCATGACAACTCTACTTCCATCTCATGGTGGGAATGTTTAGATAGTAACGCCAAATCAAGAATAAGAGATGAGTTTAAAATTTCAGATAATCCTTCATGGGGGTTGATTCAAATTGGTATGCAAACAAAAGCTAATCTCTTTATTGCACCAATACAAGATATATTGTCTTTAGACGATTCATGTAGATTAAATATACCTGGGACCACAAAAAACAATTGGAAATGGAAATTAAATCAGTCTTTTGAAGAGATAGAATACAATCTTGGAATTTTTAGTGAGCTTGGACGTAATTCTGGAAGAATCAGAAATTAAGGGTTTATTGAATATTATTTCTTGATTTTATTTTCGAAATTTTGAATCTCAATAATTTTTACATTTGAAATAAAGTATCTCTTCAAGATAAATATAGAGAGAATTAATATAAAAAAATATAATAGAGTTCCTTGCCAAGTATTTATAAGATCGAATTTGCTGAAAATAAAATCTCTTTTCTCTCTTTTAAAATTTGCTACTTCTCTGGTTGCTAATTTTACTAAAGTATATTTTTTTAATACTAAACATTCTTCTAGTTTAATTAATATTGATCTTATAAAAGGATACTTTGGTATGAATTTTTTGTTATTACTTTCAATAGAATTTATTGTTTGTTCTGGAATTTTTGAAATCCGTGACAAATCATGAATGGTTAGATTTTTTTGAATTCTGGCTTCTCTTACTAATTTAGCAATTTCTCCATACTGATCAAATCCTTCCTGATTCAATACTTTTTTATTTTCAACTTTTTCATTAAAAAAAGATAGATTTTTCAAAATATTCATTGAATTTCCTCAAATTTTTTTTGTATTAAATGCCAATAACCCTTCTTAAGGCTATCAAGCGGAACATAAGGAAAATAAATTTTCTGATTACTCAACTTTTAGAAATAAGTACTTTATTTAATTTAATCAATTATATAGATAAATAATCATTATTTAATTACCTAATATAAAACTAAGCTGGTGTAATAATATTTTTAACTGCACTTTTAGCAATATTCAAAGGGCTAAATGTATCTCTTATTAAACCTAAAAGTTTTTTTGCATCACCAAGTTCTAATTTGTCATCTTTAATAAGGCTTAGAAGAAGATTTTTTCGAACTTCAGATCCTTTTCTACTAACAAATAATTTCAATCCAGCATTAGCAACTGGTATTAGGTCTGAATTAATATTCTCATTATCTTTAAATAAAATATTAAGCAGGCTTTCAACTTTTTCTATTTGAATTCGACCTTCATTATCAAAAACAACTTCTAAAAGAATTTCCAAAATCTCTTCAGAATTATCGGTAAGAAGTTTCTTAGCTATGTAAGGGTATGCTATTTTTAAAATTTTAAATTCAGGATCTAATCTTAATGCCAAGCCTTCTTGACTAACAACTGCTCTTATTATTAAGGCAAATCTGCTGGGAACTCTAAATGGATAAGAATACATAAGTTTTGAGAATTTATCAGTTACGTTTTTTAGATTAAAGTTACCAACCTCAGCACCAAAAGAACCGCCAAGAACTTCTTTTAATGGAACAACAATTTCTTGAAGGTCTTGATTTTTAGTAAGAAAACCTAGTTTCTGGAAATCTTTCGCAAGAAGATAATATTCTTCATTTATTATGTGAACAATTGCCTTGATCAAAGTAAGTCTATCTGAATTGGTTATGGTATCCATCATTCCGAAATCAACATAAGCTAAATTCCCACAATCTGCATTTCCCCCTTTGAGTGCAAACATATTTCCAGGATGGGGATCTGCATGGAAATATCCATATTCAAATAATTGCTGTAGACCACTAATTACACAAGTTTTTATAAAAGAGGCCGGTATTAAATTATTTTGCTCCAATAAATCCCGATCTCTTAACTTAACACCATCAATCCAAGAGGTAGTAATAACCCTTTTAGATGAAAACTTTTTTTCGAATCTAGGTATAAAAACATTGGGGTTTTCTTTAAATAAGCCTGCGAATTTTAAAGCATTTTTGCCCTCTTTTTCATAGTCAATTTCATCGAGAAGAGCCTTACCAAATTCGTCTATTATTTCTCCAATTCCAACGCCTATGTTTAAAGGCAAAAATGGTGAGAAAAAAGATGCTAAAAACCTCAAGATTACAACATCTCGTCTTATAAGAAAGTACAAATTAGGTCTTTGTACTTTTACCGCCAGAAAAGCATTATTGTCTATTTTCGCTTTATAAACTTGACCTAAGCTTGCTGAAGCAATAGGACTATCAGGGAAATCTTCAAATAATTCACTAGCTGGAGCTCCAAGTTCCTCTTCGATTATTTTTAAAGCAATTTTGTGTTCAAAAGGGGGTAGATTATCTTGTAAGTTTGTGAGCTCGGCAAGCCAATCTTGTCTAACAAGATCTGGTCTTGTTGAAAGTGCCTGTCCTAATTTTATGAAACAAGGCCCTAAATCTGTTATTACATCGAAAAGATATTTTGAAAGATTTTTCTGTACATTTTTATTTTTACTGTTACCTTGAAAAAGTATTCTTAAAAAAAGGAAAATAAAAGTTAAAAGGATATATAAAATTCTTGGTATAAAAATCCATGGTCGCAACATTAACCAAATCAAATCCCCTTTTGCTGAATATTTCGAATAGTTTTGTGTCATTAATTCTTAAAAAAATCAAAGAAGGATTTCAATTAAATTATTCTATATGCCTCATTAATACTTTATGAGTATTTCATCTTTTCTAACTAAAAAGTTTTTAAAGTCACTTTTTTTTCCCGCTCATAATAGAGGGAAAGCATTACCCAAAAAATTAATAAAATTATTAAAAAATACTCCTGGCCTTTGGGACTTACCAGAACTCCCAGAAATAGGCTCACCATTATCCAATAGCGGATTGATTGCTAAATCTCGAAGAGAACTCTCTGAAAAATTTAAAGCTAAAGGATGTTTTTATGGAGTTAATGGAGCCTCTGGATTAATTCAATCAGCAGTAATTACCATGGCAAATCCTGGAGACTCTATTTTAATGCCTAGAAATGTACATATAAGTGTTATAAAAATCTGCGCGAGTCAAAACATAAGTCCAATATTTTTTGACCTAGAAATTTCATCAGAGACTGGTCATTACAAACCAATAACAAAAAAATGGTTGGAACATGTATTTGAAAAAATAAATATAAAAAAGGAAAAAGTTGTAGGTATTATTCTTGTAAATCCAACTTATCAGGGCTATGCCATAGATCAAAAACCTTTAATTGATCTTTGTCACCAAAAAAATCTACCCGTTTTAGTTGATGAAGCTCATGGTTCTTATTTCCTTTTTTGTGAAAACCTTGATTTACCAAAATCCTCTTTATTATCCAATGCTGATTTAGTTGTTCATTCATTGCATAAGTCACTAAATGGTTTAACTCAAACTGCAGTACTTTGGTACAAAGGGAATCTAATTAATGAGCATAATTTAATTAAGAGTATTAATTTGTTGCAAACTACCAGCCCAAGTTCCTTATTACTTTCTTCTTGTGAAGAGTCAATAAAAGACTGGCTTAATAAAAAAAGCTTATCAAAATACCAAAAAAGAATTTTGGAGGCAAAAGGTATCTACAAAAAATTAATCCAAAAGAATATTCCTCTCATAGAAACCCAAGACCCCTTAAAAATCGTATTGAATACCTCTAAGTTTGGGATTGATGGTTTTACTGCTGATAAATTTTTTTATAAAAATGGTCTTATTGCCGAATTACCAGAAATGATGACTTTAACTTTTTGCTTAGGATTTGCAGATCAAAAAGATTTTCTTTATTTATTTGAAAAGTTGTGGAATAAATTACTATTAAATTCTAAAAAATTAAAAAGTTTAGAAGTACTCCCATCGCCTTTTAAATTAGTTCAAGCACCAGAGATTGAAATTGGAATCGCTTGGCGAAGTAAGACTAGGAGTATTCCTTTCTCTCAGTCATTAAATAAAATATCTGGGGATATTATTTGCCCTTATCCCCCTGGGATACCCGTAATTGTTCCTGGAGAAAAAATTGATATCGATAGATTTAATTGGATAAATAATCAAAGTTTATGCAACAAAGATCTGGTAAATTTTAATATAAGAGTCATATAATCATAGAAATTTGATATGAGATTAAGAAGTGGATTACTTATAGGAATATTTGGTCTAATTGTTGTTCTATTGGGGGGATGGTTTTTTACATTAGCAACAGCTTTGCTTACTTATCTGGCATTATTAGAATTTTTTAGAATGGCAGAATTTAAAGGAATAAAAACAGCTACAAAAACTACATTGTTTTCATCTTTCGTTATTATAATTTCTACTTATCTTGAGACCATAGGTGTGCTTGAAAACGAAATATCAAATTCGATTCTGCCTATCTGTTCAGTTGGAATATGCACATGGTTACTTTTGCAACCAAAACCTGGAACAATTTCAGATATTGCAGCTTCTATTTTTGGTCTATTATATTTAGGTTTTTTACCCAGTTACTGGATTAAGTTAAGAGGGTTAGAGTCTGTGATAATAAGTTCAAATCAAGGTTTTATTTCGTTTGAAAACTTATCCAATACCACTGGGCTTCACTTGACTTTAACTTCTTGTTTTTTAATTGTTGCTAGTGATATTGGTTCTTATTTTATTGGTAAGTCATTTGGTAAAAAATCTCTTTCTCCAATATCTCCAAGCAAAACAATAGAAGGTTTAGTTGGAGGAATATCCTGTTCAATTATACTTGCAGTATTTTTCGCATTTTTACTGAATTGGGAAAATCCATTATTAGTTGGAATTTTATACGGAATTTTAATTTCTCTTATGGCATTAGTTGGAGACTTAATTGAATCAATGATGAAGAGAGATGCAAAAATTAAAGATTCCGGAACTTTTTTACCGGGACATGGAGGGATTCTTGACAGAATTGACAGCTACATTTTCACTCCATCAGTTTTGTATTACATTTTTATACTTCTAAAGTATCTAAACTAATTTTAGAATTTTTATTCCCAAAAATAATCTTGGATAATCTTACAAGTTAATGATGGTAAATCTATATGAGGAAGATGACCACAATTTTTCAATCCTACAAAATTCAACTTTTTAATTTTGCTAATTTTTTTAATCTCTTTTTTTCCAAGAATACGATCATTTTCTCCACATAATGATTTAATTGGGATATTTTTGATATATTTATATGTTCCCGCAAACCCTCCACTTTTTGCAAATGACGCTAGTGAATTTCTCCAACCCTTACAACCTAAATGAATTGAGGCAATTTGCTCTTCCATTTCGCCCACACATTCATCTGGGAAAGCAAATGCTTGCCTACAAAGACTCTTTCTGACCCGGGGCAAGCCAAGAAATGAGGCTCCAATTTGGTTTAGAGGGAAGGGGATACTCTTAGGCTCTCCGAATAGTCCAGCGGGGGATAAAAGAATTATCTTATCAATTGAATCATTGATTTCAAAAGCAAGTTTTAAAGCTGTTGAGCCTCCCATTGAGGCCCCAACAATTTTTAAATTTTTTGTTATTTGTAGGGTCTTAAGGAGATCAATTAAATATGAAATTATTTTCGAGGGGTTGTATTCATTTGTTGCACACCTAGGGCTAAAACCAAACCCTAACAAATCAGGAACTATAACTTGGTAATTACTTTTTAATGATTGATATATTCTCCTAAATTCTAAAAAACTACTATCAAATCCATGGAGGAGGATTATAGGTTGGCCTTTTCCTCCTATAACTACAGGGAATTTCGAAGAGTTCCATTCTTCATTAAGTTTGATCCACTTAATGTCACTTGCTAAATAAACACCTAATGGATCTATGAGAGATTTTTTGGCGCTCTCAAAAAAATCAACATTCAAATCACTAAGTTTTTCGAATTGGGTTTTAGTCAAAAAGATAATTAAACTTTTATTTTTTGTTGTTCAAAATTTGCAATAACCTCAACTATATCCTTTTTATGGATTTCAAAAGGCAAGAAGTGAATCTCAGATTTATCTCGGCAAGTAAAATCAGCAATTTTCTCTAAATTATTATTTTCAAAAACATTTATTCCCAATTCTGCAATAGTAGTTGGTAAATTCAATCCTTTCATAAGCAACAACAATTGTTTAATTGATTGATCAGCCAATTTATTATTATTTTTCATTTCTTCTAGTCTTAATTGCAATAATAATCCAACACCAACAATCTCACCATGTAAGAATTTATTTGGGGTGATTATCTGAGTAATTGCATTATGAATAGCATGTGCTGCAGCAGTCCTACATTTTTCTCCCCCAATACCACCAACTAATCCTGCTGTAAGCCCACACGCCTCTACAGTATTTCGCCAAGAAATATTGTTTTCAAGTTCAGCCTTAAATGCTTTTTCACCATCTATTAGTAGTTGATCTCTTAAAACTCTTGATATCTGTATTGCTTGTTGAACAAGACCATCATCTATTTTAGAACTTGTTATTGAGGATTCATACCATTTCGCCAAAGCATCAGCTATACCACTTGCGAGTGTTCTCGAGGGAGCTGTTTGAATAAATTTATGATCATAAACAAGGATTTTTGGACAAGATCCTAAGGTAACATCCTTTATAAATTGGCCCTTCTTTGTATAAATATTAGATAAGGCTGTCCATCCTGCACAAGTAGAGGCACTAAGAGGAACAGTAATACAGGAAATGTTAAGGCAATCAGCTATATATTTGCCAGAATCTAGAACTTTGCCCCCTCCAGCAGCAATAACAGAATCATGACTATTCTCTAAAACGATATTCTTTATTCTTGAAATATCTTCATAACAACAATCGAATTGTAAATTAGCAGTATTAACGTTGAGGGCTTCATTTTTTAAATCAATAAAAATTTTATTTCTCAGGTTATTTGTATTTATACCTCTACCAAGAATTAATGGATTTTTTGTTAATTTAGCAATTTGAGGTAAAGATTTTTCCCAAGCATAATCTCCTCTGTATATAGTTTCTGGAGATATTGACTGCATCTTTAATTTGTATAACTAAAAATTAGCACTTGCTAACTCCTGAGGAGTCTCTTCCGAAGAAATATTAATTGTAACTTTTTTATTCTCATCAATATCAACTAAAGCCTTATCTCCATCTTTTATTCTCCCGGAAAGAACTTCTTCAGCTAAGCTATCTTCTAATAGACGCATAACAGCTCTCCTTAAAGGTCTTGCTCCATAAGAAGGATTATATCCTTCTTCAACAAGTCTTTCTTTAAAGGCATCTGTTACGTCTAGTTTAATGCCCTTATCTTGTAATCTTTCAAAAACCTCTTGAAGCATTATTTCAGCAATTTCTTTAACCTCATTTTTAGATAGTTGCCTAAACACAATAATTTCATCAAGTCTATTTAAAAATTCAGGTCTAAAGTATTGCTTTAATTCTTCATTAACTAAAGATTTGATTCTGTTGTATTGACTATCTTCAATAGAATCACCTGAAAACTCAAAGCCTAACCCTCCTCCACCTTTTTCAATGACTTTCGAACCAATATTCGATGTCATTATTAACAAGGTATTTTTGAAGTCAACAGTTCTACCCTTGGAATCAGTTAATCTACCATCCTCAAGAAGTTGTAATAATAGATTAAATACGTCTGGATGGGCTTTTTCTACTTCGTCAAATAAAACAACAGTGTAGGGTCTTCTTCTTACCGCTTCAGTAAGTTGGCCGCCTTCATTAAATCCAACATATCCCGGAGGGGAACCTATAAGTTTACTAACAGTATGTCTTTCCATAAATTCAGACATGTCTAATCTAATCATTGCTTCTTCGCTACCAAAAAAATATGAGGCTAATGATTTAGTCAGTTCAGTTTTACCGACACCTGTAGGGCCTGAAAAGATAAAACTTGCAATAGGTCTATTAGGATTCTTTAATCCAACTCTTGCTCTTCTTATGGCTCTAGATACGGCCTTTACAGCTTCATCTTGTCCAATAAGCCTTTGGTGAAGAGTTTCCTCCATATTTAGTAATTTGACTGACTCAGTTTCTGTTAATTTTTGAACAGGTACCCCGGTCCATGATGCGACGATATGTGCTACGTCCTCTTCACTAACAAGAGGATTTTGCAAAAGTTTTGAGTCATTTTTAACCGAGTTAGTATCAGTATCAGATATGTTTTCGGTTGAAGAATCTTTTTTATTATCAAGCACCTCTTTTATTTTTGCAGACAATTCCATTTCTTTTTCTCTGAGTTGACCTGCTTGATCGAAATTTTGATCTCTTACAGATTCCTCTTTTTGTTTTTGAATTTGTCTTAATTCTTTATCTATTTGTTTAGCTTCTGGAGGAAGTTTAGAATTTATTAACCGAACTCTACTTCCAGCCTCATCGATAAGGTCTATAGCCTTATCAGGTAAGAATCTGTCAGATATATAACGATCACCTAGATGAGCTGCAGCCTCTAAAGCATCATCAGTAATTTTAAGACGATGGTGTTGTTCATATCTTTCTCTGAGACCTTTTAAAATTTCTATTGTATCTTCGATAGAAGGTTCCCCTACCATCACAGGCTGGAATCTTCTTTCTAGAGCAGCATCTCTTTCAATGTGTTTTCGATATTCATCCAGCGTTGTTGCTCCAATACATTGCAGTTCTCCTCTAGCCAAAGCAGGTTTGAGAATATTTGCAGCATCTATAGCACCTTCAGCAGCTCCAGCTCCAATTAAAGTATGAACTTCATCAATAACAAGTATTACATTACCTGCAGATTTAATTTCTTCCATTATCTTCTTTAGTCTTTCTTCAAATTCACCTCTATATTTTGTTCCAGCTACTAAAAGTCCAATATCAAGAGTTAAAACTCTTTTATCTTCAAGTATGTCAGGAATGTTTCCTAGCTGTATCCTTTGAGCTAATCCTTCTGCAATAGCTGTTTTACCTACTCCAGGTTCTCCTATAAGAACAGGATTATTTTTAGTCCTCCTTCCCAAAATCTGCACAACCCTATCAATTTCTGCATGACGACCAACAACTGGATCAAG
>CACNAI010000003.1 GCA_902618335.1 uncultured Prochlorococcus sp.
AATACGAATAATTTATTAGCAAAAGAAATTGAAAATAACATTAAAGAGAATGTTTCTAATAAAATTGAAGAAATTAAGCCTGATAATAAAAAAACTAATATTTCTAATTCTTCAGCAGAAGATATTTTTGGTGATGAACAAACTTTTCCATTCGTTGCAGGTTTAGGGAAAAATGCAGCCCATTGATTTCAATGTTCTTGATAATTTAGAAGCAGATTTTTTTTAATACACATGAAAGGTCTTAGGGTCCTAGAGCTTTCTGAAGCACTTAATGTTGATAGCTCCGACTTATTAGCTGTTTGTGCAATTCTAAAAATAAAAGCCACATCTAGATTAAGCATGCTTTCATTTGAAGAATGTAAAAAAATAACTGATTACTATGAAAATAAAAATTAGGTTTTTTATATAAATATATTTATTATTTAATCTCTTTAATCATTGATACTAAAGTTGAATGAATTTCTTCTTCAGATATTTCATTTTTAAAATTGATAATTGCTGATTGGCCATCGTAATTAATTTTTATATAACTGTTATTAATTTCTTCCATATAAGCATTCTCAAATCTTGATATCTTTCCATAATGAATAAGATATTTGTGAACCGAATCAATATGATCATTGTTCATATGATCACAAACTCTTTTACTTGTTTCTTTACTAATAATTTTCATTTAAAAAATAAATTTGTTTTAAGCTAGTGTATTTTTTTCATTATTCAAAGTTTTAATCATTTTAATTATTAAATTTTTAACTTCATTTTTATCAACAGCTCTAACCAAGTTATTTCTCAAATCTGATGCACCTTTAAAGTCTTTACATGTCCATGAGATATGTTTCCTTGCAATTAGCAAGCCGTGATCTCCTTTTTCTTTTATTAATTCATCAAGATGCTCAATAATTAAATATAGTTTTTCTTCAGTATTTGGTTCTTTAAAATTTTTATTTTTACTGATGGCATAATCTATTTCTCCTATTTTCCATGGGGATCCTAAAATTCCTCGTCCAATCATTACCCCATCAGCATTTGTTTTTTTTAAACAATTAAGAGCGTCATCTGGATTTTTGATATCTCCATTAGCAATTACTGGAATTTCCAACAACTTTTTCAGTCTCCCTATCATTTCCCAATCTGACTTGCCTGAAAAACCCTGTTTTCTAGTTCTTCCATGAAGCGTTATCATCGTTGCTCCCGCATCTTGAAGTTTAAATAAAAAATCCTCTATATTTTCTTTTTTACTATCCCATCCGAGTCGCGTTTTTACTGTTACTGGAACCCTAACAGCTTTTACAACATTTTTGACTAATTCCATAGCAAGTTTTCGGTCTTTAATTAAGGCACTGCCTCCACCTTTCTTTGCAATTTTTTTTACTGGACATCCCATATTTATATCAATTAAGAATGCTCCATAGTCCTCAGCTTGTTTCGCGGCCTCAGAAACAGCATATGGCCTATTATCAAATATTTGTACTCCAATTGGTCCTTCTTCTAAATCTATTTGATTGATTTTTTGTGTTCCAAATCCTTTTTTAAGACTTGTGGCATTTATCATTTCTGTAAAAAGTAAAGAGTTTGGAGCCCATTTACGTACAAGTCGCCTAAAAATGTTATCTGTAACTCCTGCTAATGGCGAAAGCATGACCTTACTCTTAATTATCCTGTTAACTCCCCTTCCTTTTAGCTTTATATTTGAAGACATATAATTTTAAATTTATTTAATCTTTCTTTATTATAAATTCAGATATGGAGCTGATTTTATGTTTTCTATTTATTTCTTAATTTATAATAAGTGCTTTTACTTAAATAGGCCTAATTGATTAATTTTTTTGCTAGTTTATGTTTAGTTAGAATTTTAAAAAGGGAATTTTTTTTTGTTTATATTAGTATCTATTTTTCTCTCAATAATCATTTTTATTGCGCCAGTAAATGTAAAAGCTATTCAAGGTAATTTAGATTTATCGAGTGCTCAAACTTCTGTAGGTAAAAGATTTGCTAAAGTTTTTTGTGATGCTAAGAGGGAAGGATTAGATTCTGATTTTGCTAGCGAATATGCTTTGAATAATACATATTTAAAATTTGTAGCATTTCCAGACGATGACGAATATTTGGATAATTTATGGAATTTCACCCATAATAATATATTAGATAATTGTGGTGAATTTGTAGATATAAATGATCTAAAAGACCTAGAGATTTTTTTTAAAGAAGAAGGTTTAATTGCATCAAATAGGGAACTTTATTTACCAACTTTTGAGAATAATTAGATTAAATTTTTAGCATGTACTAAAATAAATATAGAATATGAAATTTTATGAAACTATTAGGTTTAAATTCACCTGAAATATTCATAATTTCAGTAATTTTGCTTTCAATTTTAGGTCCAAAAAGAATTGAAAAAGGTTTCTTATTATTTAAAAAACTATTAAAGTTCCTTCTAAGTAAAGATGAGGATCAAAGATTAGCAAATTCAGAATTAAAATCAGAGGAACCAGAAAAAAGTGAAGTTAAAGAAGAAATAGTAGAGGCAGAAGTAAAATCAATTAAACCTAAAAAAAGAACCGTTAAAGATTAAATAATAAACCTAGAATTGATTCTGCTAATTAATAAGATTTTAAATTAAATTTAATATTACTAGACAGGCTTGAATACCAAAATAGTATATCTTTTAGAATAATTTGGTTATTTTTTTTAATAAAAAATAAGGGTTCTTTATTTTTAATATTTTAATTTGAATTATAAGAAGGTTATTATGAATCTAAAGCTACTTCTATAGCTGCTATTAAGTTTTCGTCAAAAGGTTTAACACCTGGCTTGAATCTTGCAATTACTTTACTATCTTTACCTATCAGAAACTTCTCGAAATTCCATTCAACATCTCCTTCAGGTTCAACTTTGTTGAGGGTTGTGTATGGTTCAGTAGTGTTGCCTTTGGCATGAACTTTTTCATAGATTTCAAACTTAACTCCATATTTTGTTGTGCAAAAATCTTTTATTTCTGAAAGAGAGTCGGGTTCTTGTTTCCCGAAATCATTACAAGGGAATGCAAGTATTCTTAGGCCTTTGCTTGAATATAAATCATGTAGCTTTTGAAGATCCTCATACTGAGCAGTATTTCCGCAATAACTAGCTACATTAACAACTAAGATTACTTCCCCTGAATATTCACCAAGTTTTATGGATGATCCGTCTGCGGAAAGAACAGTAGTATTTTGTACGTCAACTTCCATGTCTAAAAAAAATCACCCTTTGAAGATAGCATTGTATAGACTTTATTGTGTTTAATTTATATGGTGGTTTTGGTTATTTCTTTTATAAAATTTAATTTTTCATTTATTTAACCCTTTATAATTAATATTATTAATCAGTTAAAATTTGGACCCTTTAGACCCACTTACTGAAATTATTAATTCCGGCCAAGGTTTTTCACCTGCAATTGCTTTAGAAAGAATTATTTGGGCAATGATTGGAATCTTTTTTTTAGGAGCAATTTCAAAATCAATAACTAATAGCATGCGAAGTCAAAATTGGTTTGGTAGAAATTTTTTATTTAGTTATTCTAAAGATAAAAAAATTACAGATGATTCATCTTCACAACCTTCTGCTGATGACGAATAAGTTTTATAAATATGAAAGATTCAATTTTTTCAAAAAAAAGAATTTTATTGCTTGGTAGTGGCGAGCTTGGAAAAGAATTAGTAATAGAATCCAAAAGATTAGGATTAGAAGTTATTGCAATTGATCGATATGAAAAAGCACCTGCAATGCAAGTCGCTGATTATTCAAGAGTAATTGATATGGGAGATAAAAAAATTTTAAAAAATGTAATAACAGAATTTAAGCCAGACTATGTTGTTCCAGAAATAGAGGCACTTTCAATTGAGGCACTAAAAGAACTAGAGGATGATGGGTTCAAAATTGTTCCAAACGCCAGAACTGTAGAAATAACAATGAATAGAGATAAAATTAGAGATTTAGCTTCTAGAGATTTAAAAATCAAAACTGCAAAGTTTGATTATATTTTTGAATTTGACGATTTAGAAAAAAAAGCAGATGAAATTGGATTCCCACTTTTACTTAAGCCTTTAATGAGCTCTTCAGGCAAGGGACAGAGTTTGGTTGAAACAAAAAATGATTTACAAAATGCCTGGAAACAGGCACAAGCAAATTCAAGAGGAAAGGTTAAGGGTGTAATTATTGAAGAATTTATTAAGTTTGATTTTGAGTTTACTCTTTTAACTGTAAGAAAAGAAAATGGTGAAAATATTTTTTGTTTACCAATTGGACATCTTCAATCTAATGGAGACTATCAATGTAGCTGGCAACCTGTAGAGATCAACGAGTCTTTAATTAATGAAGCTAAGAGAATGACAAGTAGAATATTAAATAACCTTAATGGAGCTGGACTATACGGAGTGGAGTTTTTTATAAAAGGAAATGAGGTTATATTTTCAGAATTATCTCCAAGACCACACGACACCGGTATGGTTACATTAGTTAGTCAAAATATTAATGAATTTGAATTACATTTAAGGGCTTTTTTAAATTTACCAATACCGAATATAGATCTAATAGAACCATCTGCAACCAGAGTTATACTCTCTAACCAAGAGAGTGTAAATCCTACTTTTGAGGGTCTTAATGAAGCATTAGCATTTGAAAAAACTAAAGTGCTCATATTTGGCAAGCCAGTTTCCAGAAAAGGCAGAAGAATGGGTGTTGTTCTCTCATCAAATTCTGACATTAATTTGGCTAGAAAAAATGCAGATGAAGCTGCAAGTAAAATAAGAGTTAGTACTAATTAAATATTAAATAAAAATAACGAAAAAAATACTTATTTCCTTTGTTTTTGTTTTCTGTTTCTCTGGGTATCATTTCAGTATGTTCTCTTTTTCTCAATGATAGAAAATTATAAAGGTTGGGATATAACTTTAAATTGGGATAATAAAGATTATCTTGAAAGTAATACTAATAAAAGTAATTTTTTTAATCAAAAGGAAAAATGGATTGGTGTTTACTTAAATGGTGAAAAAATCTATGGCTCTTCTCTAAAAGAAATTAGGCATATTATTGATTATCCTAGTTTGCACTCAAAGTAGGTTAAAAGATTTTTAATTATCCTGATTATTTTCTTTATCTTCAATAAGTTCATTAGCAAGTTTTCTTAAATCTCCCTTTATTGAGACCCATGTAAAAGCGATTATAAAAATTGAAGCAGATATTGCAACAGTGATTTTTTCGATAGGCGACATTCCAAGTGCAATAGCAAACATTTCAAACAAAAATACTAATTTTTCATTATAAAGAATTTTTTTATATAGTTTGAATCAAAGTTGTTTTTGCAATGTTATTTAATTATTCAAAACATAATAAATTAAATTTAAATTACTTATTTTATTGATTTTTTCAGAATTCACTTATCTTCAGTAAGATGAAATTATGGAAAAAAAAAAGTGCCCCCAATGTAAAAATTTAATTTTAAAAACTTCTCCAACATGTTTGTATTGTGGCAGACCTAATAAATTTATAACTAAGGAATACGTCAACAAAAAATGGAATAAAGAATATAGTAATAATGTATTTGATTATATTTTTATTAATAAGTATCTTGTATTTTTTTTATTATTAATATTTACAATTGTTATTATTATATATAATTAATTATCATCAATAAATCATTCTATTATTGCATCTAATACTTCTTTAGTATTTGTTGATAGTTTATTTCTTTTAATCTGATTTATTGTTTCTATCATATTACTTTTGTAAGGCTCTGAATAATAATTGTATCTACTAAATACTTTCACAAAACGGGAAATTACGATTGGATTTAATTTATCAAAATCAATTATCTTTTTTGCAATATATTTATAACCAGAACCATCCAGTGCATGAAAAGTACTATTTCTTGTTACGAAAGTATTTAATATAGCTCTTAAAGTGTTTGGTGATTTTGAATCAAAAAACTTATTTTCAAATAATTCTTCAATGTTGCTTGTTTCTTCATCAATTTCTATAGATGCATTGAATGAGAACCAACTATCCAAAACAACACTATTATTTTTCCATTTATTGAAGAATATATTTGAAATAACTTTTCTTTCAAGACAATTAATCCTACTGAAAGAATTTAATGCAGCTTTTGCTAGCGTCATTGAGTTACTATCGACATAATTAATTATTTTGCTTTTAATTTCCTCATCATTACTGTGTAGGAGTAGTTTCCAAATGGTTTCGATTAGTTTTCTTTCATTTTTACCTTCTGGCCAGACTTTATTTAGATTTTTATCTATTTCCTGGAGCTTAAAATATAATTCTTTTTTTAACTTGGTGCCGAATAAATAATTTAATTCGTCAATAGTTTTATATATTTTTAAAGGGTCTATATTTTCCATCTCTGATTCAATTTCAGCAAATGTCGGAATACTTAGTATTTCTGATAAAAGAGATAAATTAATATCTTTATTTTTTATAAATGATATTAATGTTCCTATTAATTTATTTTCAATTTCATGATCTGGTTTTTCATCTAGTCTGCATAAAATGATTTTTTTATAAATTACTTTTACAGTATTATGTATTGTAAAAAAATCTTTTTCATATTTTAAAATTAAAAACTTTTCATCCAAGGTAGTGTCTGATTGCCACTCAACTGGTGAAGAGAATTCCCGAAAATAAGTTACTAAGGGGATTTTGAGGTGAGATCTTACATTCCTAAAAATAAATTCTTGATTTTTTGTTTTTAAAACAACCTTTTTTTCTATTTTTATATTTTCACAGCCAAATATAGCCAGATTTATAGGAATTATTAGAGGTAAATCATTATATGGGTTCTTTTTTATTGGATTACTTTGAGAGGCTTGAATTGTAAGTTTTTCGTCTGTTTGATCCCAGATTCTCTTGAATTCAACTTTTGGGGTTCCATTTTGCTTGTACCAGACTTTAAATTCTTTAGGATCGATTTCTTTATTATATTCTAAAATTTTATCGACAAATTGATCTATTGTTGCTGCCTTCCCATCATATGTTGAGATGTAATTACTAAATCCTTTATAGAAATTTTCATCTTTTACAAGCTTGTTAAGCATTCTAATTATTTCTGATCCTTTTTCGTATATCGTGGTCGTATAGAAATTGTCTATTTCTTGATATTTTTCTGGCATAACAGGATGCGATGTTGGACCAGAATCCTCTCTAAATTGATTCCTTCTAAGAAATTTTGCATCCTCAAGTCTCTTGATTTCATGATTATGAAGGTCTGCAGTGAATTGTTGATCTCTGAATACTGTTAAACCTTCTTTTAGAGATAATTGAAACCAATCCCTACAAGTCACTCTATTACCCGTCCAATTATGGAAGTATTCATGGGCGATCACACCCTCTATCCTTTCTAATTCTTCATCAGTTGTTGTTTCAGAATTAGCGAGGATTAGTTTTGAGTTAAAAATATTGAGACTTTTATTTTCCATTGCACCCATATTAAAGTGCCTAACTGCAACTATATTAAACAATGACAAATCGTATTCAAGGTTGTATTTATCCTCGTCCCATCTCATAGATTTTTTTAATGAACTTATTGCATGTTGAACATATTTTTCATCGCCATATTCAACATAAATATTTATTTTTACTTCTTTATTCGATTTTGTTATGAATTTGTCTTTTACACATTTAAGTTTACCTGCTACCAATGCAAATAGATATGAGGGTTTTGGATATGGGTCTTCCCAAATTATTTCATGCCGATTATTTTTAAGATTATTTTCTTTTACGATGTTGCCATTTGAAAGTAAGACGGGGTAATCATTTTTGTCGGCCTCAATTCTCACGGTATATTTGCTTAGAATATCAGGCCTATCAGAGTGAAAACTTATCCTTCTAAATCCCTCTGCTTCGCATTGCGTAGTTATAATTCCATTGCTCTCGTACATACCTAAAAGGGATGTATTTTCCTTCGGTTTAATTATTCCTTCTATTTTTAATAAAAAATTATCTTTATTTATATTTTTAATTTTTAGGTTATTTTTTTGCTGTTTGTAGTATTCCTCTTCTAATAGTGAGTCATCTATAAATATTTTTCTTATTAATATATCCGTACCATCAAGAATAAGATTTCTGATATTCTTATTTTTTTTTACCAATTTTAGTTTCGTCGTAACATTAACAGCATGTTTATTAATTACGAAGTCTAAAAAAATTTCTGGAATTTCATAATCAAAAACTTTGTAATCTACAAGTTTTACATATCTTGAAATACTCTTTTTGTTTTTTGGATTGTTCATCTTTACAAAGAAATTAAATGTAAATAAACTAGAATACTTATTTTGAAATTATAAGTTAGAACTCTTATTTTCTGATTGACAAGAATGTGTTTTAACTTTTCCAGAAGGAAGTAGTTCGTATAAAGAAGGATTATTAATATCAGGCGACCCGTCCTTATTAAATTGGTACCTCCAGTCCCATTTTTTATCCGTAAAGGAAATATAATCTTTTCTTAAGGAGTATGGAAGCATAAGCTTTTTTTTATTCCAAATAATATTTATAAAGGCTCCAGGCTTTAACTCAGATATCTTTTCTACTATCGAAAAGTCACCATTAATATTATTCCTCATCACAAGATTAAGTTTTGAATTCTCACATATATAGCTAGTATTTAAAGCTAATAAAAGAATTGAGATAATAAAAAATGAATGAATTTTTTGAACTCCTTTACAGTAGATTTACTTTCAAGCTAAATGACTAAAAAAGATCTTTTCGGATTATTTTAAATCATAATAGATTGCATACTCTTTAGATCTACTAGATTACAATTTAATTCCTCTTCATAATCCTGAACTGAAATAAAATTATTTAAAAAACCTGAATATTTTGCATCTCCGCCCACGGTACTTGAAAGTATAAATTTTGGATTGAATTTGTTAATCAATTTAGGTATTACATCAGCACCTTTTACAAAAGAACCTACAAGGGGTAATTCTAAATTTTTTGTAGGAGTAATAACTGCATCAAGTTTTTGTTTGTTTAAATTTTCATCAAGAAATCCATGGGGCTCTATATAAAACCCATTATCTCGATCATCTTTAACAATATATCCGTTTTCTATTTGTGGTACTGGAGCC
Source organism: uncultured Prochlorococcus sp. (assembly GCA_902618335.1). Taxonomy (GTDB): domain Bacteria; phylum Cyanobacteriota; class Cyanobacteriia; order PCC-6307; family Cyanobiaceae; genus Prochlorococcus_A. The sequence goes on from CACNAI010000003.1 coordinate 9,117, forward strand.
CCAGCAGTGGCTTCAAAACTTAAATTAGATTCATTAGTCTTTTCTTTTGGATTAAGCATTTTAATAGAACTAAAACCAATTTTTTCTAATGTTTTAAAAGCACTTTTAGGGCAAATTATAGGAATATCCTTTCTGAACATTTCTAATGTTGGAACATGACAGTGATCAGGCAAACCTTGGGTTAACAAAATAATATCTATTTCTTTATCTATTGAAATTTCTTCTTCTAATGATCCTTTAAAAAACCATTCACCTGGTGGAAATATTAAATCTCCTTTGAGCCAAGGATCAATAATTAAATTGGTTTTTTCAAATTTAATGAGCCAACCATTTGATCCAAGGTAGGTCGCTTCAAAAGTCATTAAGATAAATTGTTTTATAAACTATAAAGTAATTTTGACTTTATCGAGAAATTACTAATTCAGATTAGTTTGCTTCATTTAAAATTTGAAATGACTTTCTTTTTAGATTAAATATTAAAACTTGGTTATCTTTACAACTAATTTTAAAGTCATCTTTTTCTAGAATTTGTATAGGGATTAGAGCTAATCCTCCTGTTCCTGAAAATATTATTGGCATTGTTTTATCTTTCGATCCAGTCATTTTTTGTAAGTCAATAGCTTGAGAAACTATTTTTCTGGCTTTGTCAAATCCGTAATCTTCTATTAATTCAGACCATAAAAAGTTAACTGATTCATATTTCGAAAACTCAATTTGTACTGTTTTCATTAAAAAGTATTGGGTATATAGCGATTTAAAAGATAAAAATAAAAATTAATTACTATTTTTAAACCTATCCATGACCAGTTGTAACATATCCACTACATCTCCATCGGTTAAATTTAAATCCTTCTTTAAGTCATTGCAAGTTAAATTCATTTCAAGTGCTGCTTCAGCCATATGATTAACTTTTTGGTTATCACCGCCCAATGATATAAAGGGATTGAAGTTTTCTATCATTTAATACTTGTTATTACCACCTAGTTCTAGCTAAGAAATAATCAATTATCATTTATTGATACAGAAGCTTATAAATATGTTATTTAATATTTAGAAAGTTTTTATTTTTTAACAAGAGATGTTGATATGCCTTTTGATATCAATGCGAATCTTCTAGCTCTGACTAGTAAAGGAAATATCACATTAGTTCGTTTATTTGATTTAAAAAGTCCAGAAAGTAACAAAAGTAAACTACTCGTGGGATTATTTATCTGCTTGCAAATAGTATTAATCGCATAGGCCCCATGAAAGATATCTTGATCTTTTAGTAGAATAGCTCCTTTATCTAGGTCATAACCTTTATCTAAAAGGGATTTAATTAGAGTTAAATTTTTACGGCCATCAAGAATTTTAATATTAGTTATATTGCTTTTGATTTCTAGGAGCTCAGCAAAATGATTACAGAATGGGCATTCTCCATCATAAATGAAGGTATAGTTGGAAGTCATTAGAAAAACACAGTTTTAAACGTCCAGAAGTAAGCCAACAAAAGAGTCTTTTCCCGATAATAAAGCAAAAAATAAAAATTTTGTGGATTTTTAATAAAGGGATAGCTAAAAGATTCTACTAATTACGAAGAAATGTCTCAATATAGGTATATTTTTCATAAAAATCTGTATGCTTACTCGGAGATATTATGTTTTAAAATCATGAATTTATTAGCTTCTTTTGCTTTAGGTGGTTTCAATCCTTGGGCAGCAGGCTTTGGAATTGGCTCCTTAGTCCTTTTTGGTCTTGTGGGTCTTGTTGCTGGTCCAAACCTAAAGAATTTTGACCCTGATGCATAAATCATCAAGTTAAATATAGATTTTTTAAAGACTCTTCAGAGTCTTTTTTTATGCAGTTTTTTAAATTTATTTTTAGAATCAGATTAAATTATATTTTGCCAAAGAAATGTTGTTTAATCCTTTTTATCCATTTACTTTTCTGAAAATCTCTACTCTTAAAGCTACTATCGTTTTTTTAACAATACTTTTAATTAAATCAAATTTGCTTAGATTAAAAGGGGGAATAATAGGAGGTCTTTTTGCCTTGATACTAATATCAGGAATTTTTGCCTCTAGTACCATAGCTTTAGGATCCTTAGTTTATGCTTATCGATTAAAGAAGAAATCTAATCTTGATGATAATCAAATACAGGATTTAGAAACTGTTAATGTTTAGGATATTCTGTAAGTTAAATTAAGTTGGAAAATTTAAAATGGAGTTCCAGGGACAAAATGCAAGACTAGAAACCCAAAACCGGCAGCAAAAACTATTGATACTGCGATGATAAGAAGGCCCGATGCCATTCCCCCTTCGTTAAATGCCATATAGTTAGTAATTTTTAATTAATAATAGAACATATTTGTTCCCAAGTAATAGTTCTAATTACTCATATATCATCCAAATTTATTATTAATGGTAAATAACAGTAAAAATATGGAAGTTAATGAGATGATAAAACCAAATATTATTAATGGTTTAGATTTAACGTTGTTTTCTTCTTTTGGGCTATTTTTAGAAGATACTAAGTTACTTTTTCTTTTAGAGAGAAGATTGGGGAAAGGTTTAATCACGATAAATTTGAGATCTAGCAAATTACCCTAAAGTTTTAAATAAATTTTTATGGTAATCAACAATATTTTGACAACTTATTACAGGTGTAAATTCCATATGAATGCCAAATTTAGCTCTCCATGGAGCAAAATGCTCAAAAATTTCTTTATCACTATGTGCCTTACATAAACAAACTACCCTTCCTTCCCCTGGAGCATGCACTCTAAATAACATTTCAAATTTGTCAGTTTTATCTGATTTCGCAATTTCACCATTTTCCCAAGCCTCTACGAATAATTGATAAGCTTTTACTTGATTTTCAATGTCTGGGAATTGGCAGTCAGCTAGAAATAATTGCATAAGAATACTCTTAAGATATTGTCTATTATCGCTCAAATAATCAATTTATTAATGGAACTGTTTGAATTTGAAGATTAGAAATAAGTATTTTCCTAAATAAAGTGAGAAGATAGAGTCTCAAGAAATTTTCCAATATCTTTTTTATATAAACTATCTGTGATTTTTAAAGAGAATAATTCGTAATCATTTAGATCTTTTTTTTTATCAAAATTAATATTTCCTTTTAATGAAATATTTTTCATGATTGCATTGATATCTATTTAAAATTTAAACAAATATAGATAAAAGGCAAATTTCTTTACATAATGTTTTTTATGAGAGAAATTTTTAGTTCAATTAGATAAAAATAAATTTATTTAATTTAAGAGTTAATCAATTTTCCTAAAATATATAAAAAAGCATTAGTCAAAGAAAAAATTACAGTTAATAGAGATGCAATAACGGGTAATAAATTAAACCATAGTTGCGAGGTTGACATTTTTGAATCAATAGGCATAAAATTGTTTCTTTTTTTAATTCTTATTTGTAGCCAAAAAATAGACAATGGATAAATAATTCTTGAGAAATTAATTAACATAAAAGGTATAAAACCTTTGTTTGAATAAAGTATAAATCCTGAAAAAAAGTATAACGTCCAAACTAGAACTCTTTGAATAAGAATTAATTCCTTGCTTTTACTAGACATTATTAGTTAATTAGCTTTTATAATTTTAATCATTTTATATCTTTCAAAAAAAATGTTATTTATAATTACTTTTTCTTTACGTATAATTTCCCATTTATTTTTTAGAAATAATTTATAACTTATTAAGCTTGCTTCAGTTGAAAGAGAATCTAAACCTTCTTTGTTAGCTTCATCTTCTATTTTATGCAGTAACTTAGAGCCGTAGCCTTTTCTTTGGAATTTGCCTTTACAGTAAAATAATGCAATTCTATCTGTGGGATATCTTATAGCAAAAGCAATAATAATTCCTTCTTTACTTAGAAGCCATCCTTTCCCTTTAGTTATTGTCTTATCAAAATTTAAATTATTCCAGGCTTGGCTTGACCAAGCTCTTTTTTGTTCTTGACTATAAATTGTTTCATTTAAAGATTGAATTGAATCAAAATAAACCTTCTTTAATTCCAGTTGATCTTTGATGGTAATTTGTCTTAAATTCATAAACAAATCTTTTATTTAATATGCATACTAAAAATATAGTCGCAGTTGGTGGAGGAGGGTTTGGACGTTCTTTAGGCTCTCTTGAAATTGAAAAATATATAATTTCTTTAATTAATAAAAAAAGACCAAAAGTTTGCTTTATTCCAACTGCATCTGGTGAAAGTAGTTTGTACAAACTAAATTTTTATAGAGCATTTTCTAAACTTGATTGTATAACAAGCCATATTGATTTTTTTTCTAGAACAGAAAACTTAGAAGATAAAGTTTTAACTCAAGACATTATTTATGTTGGCGGAGGAAATACAAAAAGTATGTTAGCTGTGTGGAAAGAATGGAATTTACATAAGATTTTGCAAAATGCTTATGAAAAAGGAATCGTAATGAGTGGTGTAAGTGCTGGGGCTATTTGTTGGTTCGATAAAGGTATAACAGACTCTTATGCTGACGAATTAGCCATAATTGATTGTTTAGGAATAGTTGATGGTATTGCTTGTCCTCATTTCGATGAAGAGAAAGAGAGAGAACCTTATGTTAATAATGTTATTAAGAGAGAAATTATTGATTCTTGTATTTGTATAGAGGGTAATTGTGCCTTGCATATCAAAAATGACTTTGAATATTCCTCAATAGATTTTGGTAATGGTAAAAAGTGTTTTAAAGTCTATATGGAAAATAATAATTTAAAGAAAGAAATCCTTTAAAATAAAATATCTTAAGTATATTTTAGATCTCTTCATTTTTTGAGATAGAAGTAAATTCAATACCTTTGTACTTTATAAATGATGCAGTCCATACTTCTTTAGAAAGATTGCCAAGGTATTTTAGGAACTGTTGTGTATCTCCGTCTCTTATCCATTCAGATTTTATAAATGGAAGCTCTTTCTGCATTCTTTTAGGATGCATATGAACCAAAAGTAAACCTTTATCTTCAGAGGCCCTTTTCAATGCCCCTTCATCACTCCTTTGAAAAACTCTAAGTAAAAGATTTAAAACAACTTCTTCTCCTAGCTTCTTGAAATTTTCTGGATCATCTAAATTATCTTTAACTTCTTTTCCTCCTAGAGGCATTGCTCTTAAGAGGTTTTGCTCTATTAATGCTATCGCAATTAAATAATCTTGGCTTGCCATATTTTTAAATTTACTTTTTTGGTATTCTAACCTCTCGAGTACATTAAAATCTTTTAAGGTTAATTGATTCACTAAAAAATTAGAAATTAATTAATTGTGTTTTTATGAAGTTGCACCTTTTTTTATTTTTTAATCATACTCAATTTTAAAATATGACATCTCTTTGTGTTTTTTCTATATTCTTTTATATCTCTATATGTCACGGCCAGGAATATTTTTTTCAAAGAACTGGAAATCTTTGAGTGAAAATATTTAAAAGTCAGTTTCAGAGAAAAAATGTAATAAAAGCAGAATTAAAAGTTTTTACTAGCGATTCATAATTAATAGTAAAAAATAAAAATATTACCTAAATTATTAGTCGTAGCAAATGAATGTATTCGTTAAAATAATCAAATATAAATTGTATGTACTAATTAATGATTAGTAATTTAAGATTTGAATTGTCATTTAAAAATATTTCGCAGTTAGAGAAAAAACTAAATTTTTGTAAGTTAAATAAAATAAATAATATTAATATTCCCTGTAAGGGAATTATTAAGAAGGATTTTTTTAATTCAACGATTAAATATATATTGAAATATCATAATGAATTCAATGTAACTTATCACTATAGTCTTTATCATCAATACTCTCAAAATATAGAAAAATCATATAAAGATCTTTTGGATTTTTTAAGAAATTCTCATTTAAATAGAAATTATGAAATTCTTCTTGTGTCAGGATCTAACAAGAAAAAAAATTTTGATGCATTAAATGTTTTAAGTAAAATAAAAGAAGAAAAAAATTTAAAAGTTAAATTAGGCATAGCCTATAATCCATATTTGAAAAAATATTATAATGATTATTCAGAAAGGGAAAGATTCGATAGGAAACTTTCTTCAGGATTAATAAATTCAATTTGGTTTCAATATGGAACGGATATTAAAGAACTTCAGAATGAACTGAACCATATCAAGAAAGTAGCAAAATATGAAAAAATACATCTATTTGGAAGTCTATTAATTCCATCAAAACAATTTATAGCGAGGTTTAAATTTCGTCCTTGGAAAGGGGTTCATATCTCAGAAAAATTTTTATTTTCTATAGATGATTTTTATGATTTTACAAGAGATTTAGTTCAATTTTATGAACATAATAATATTACTCCTGTAATTGAAACTGATTTTGCATCATCAGATAAACTTGATTTAATTTATAGTTTCATTCGCAATAAAAGATAATGCCTGACAATTTAAAAATTATGAAAAGTGATTTTTCATACGACCTATTAATAATTGGTGGAGGAATATCTGCATGTGTATTTGCTTCAAAGTATCTTCAAAATAACATTTCAAAAAAAATTGCATTAATTGAGATTGGACGCGGACTTGGAGGGAGATCAAGTACAAGAACAAGCAAAAGATTTAAAGGTTGGAAACTTAATCATGGTGCTCCAAATTTTAATATAAGCAACAGTAAAGATAATCTTCTATTAAAAAATTATATTAATGAATTATTGGTAAATAAATTTATTAAAATTGACGATTCAGAATTGATTTCTCTAGGCGATGAAAAAAAATTAGAAAGTATTAAAAAATCCAACTTTTATTGCGGGGACAGTTATCTTTCTTCATTTTCTATGGGTGAATTATCCCAAAAGATTATTGAGTTAAGTAACTTAAGAGATAAGATCGATTTATTTTTTGGAACTTTAATTGTTGATTTGAAATTTAATAATAATGGATGGATATTGACTTCTAACAAAGGAGATGAATTAAGATCTAAATATATAATTTGTTCAACTAATTTGTTATTACATAAAAGGTCTCTGAAAATATTGAACATAAATCAAATTCCATTAAGAAAAGCTATTCCTAAGAATAAAGATAAAAATATTGATTTGCTTTTAAATTTTTTAGATAAGCAATCATTTATTCCTAGACTAACTTTTTTAATTTATACAAATGAAAAATATCGTTATAAAGATTTTTATTCTAAGAAATATAGGTATTTCTATTTAAATAAAAGTCTGGAGGATAAATATAAATTCGAAAGGGTTATTTTTCAATTACAAGAAAACAATAAATTAGGAATTGTAATACATACAAAAAATAAAGATTTTATTAATTCATATATAAATAGGAGAGATGAGGAATTCTTTAAACAACTTATATTTGCAAATTTTAATGAATTGTTTAGTAATAATAATTCAGTAAATCAATTAACTTGTAATGAGGGAATCTCTATTATGAAATGGAGAGCTTCACAACCTTCTGGATGCGCCGTCCCATTATCTTTGCAATTAAGCAAAAAATATAGAATTGGATTTTGTGGAGATTGGTTTGAAGGAGAAGGATTTGGTAGAATTGAAGGCTCAATTTTAAGTGCTTTAATATTAGAAGAAAAATTTAAAAATCATTTAAATAAAATTTAAGTATCTGATCAATATTGGTATTCTTTGTAATAGTAAATGAATTTGAATAATTTTTTATATTTTTATTTTTGAATTTCTGATAATAAATATCCCATGATTTTAAGAAATCTTCTTCAGCTTGTTTTTTTACCTTACCCCTTTCTGTTATATCTCTTTGAATAACTCTTTTCATGCACTCATTTTTATTAATTTTTAATTCTAAAAAATAATGTTTTTGATTACATAATGTGTTTGATAACTCTCTAGCAAAAATACCTTCAATAATCATAAGATTTATATTATTTACTTTTTTTAAGAAACTATTTATTGTTTTCGTTTGGAAATTATAAGAACGCTTGTTGATTGAAGTACCATTATTAAGAATATAATTAAAATCTTTTTTAAATAGTTTGTAATTAAAACTAATCCTTTTATCGTAATAACCAACTACAACTTTTGATAATAAATTACTTATAATTCCTGTTTTATAGTAATTGTCTGTACTTATAATAATTCCATCTTTAATTTTTAATTTTATTTGATTTGATAAGGTTGTTTTACCGCTACCAGAAGGTCCACTAATAAATATAATTTTCATTTTCTATATTCTACTCTCTATTAAAACTCTAATTTTACTATTACAAAATCTTTTAAATTATGAAACTAATTATTTTTTATTTTTGTATATGTTAAAGATGTTGCGATGGCTTATAAACTTGCATAAATATTGAATATGTGTCTTTATATATATGTAAATAAATTAATTCCATTCAATCTTCTATATTTATGTCATAAATTCCTACTGGAATTTGATAGAATATTCTTATTGGAGACTTAATTTTATTACTTATACATAGCAATGATTTCTAAATTTTTAGGTAAACTAAAATCTATTCTATTTAAAAGTGGATCATCCCCTGAGACTCCCTTAAAGAAAGAAAAGAAAACAATTAAGTCTGCAAAATCAACAAAAACAAAAACGAAAGCAAAAACGAAAGCAAAAACGAAAGCAAAAACGAAAGCAAAAACGGCTAATTCAAAGAAAAATATTGAAACCTTAACAGCACTTCCTGGTGTTGGAGCTAAAAGTGCTAAGGCTTTGTATGAGGCTGGATTTAAAACAAAAGAAGCAATTATTGCTGCTGATGAAAAAGATCTTCTTGCTGTTTCAGGTGTTGGAATAAACCTTGTCAAAAAGCTAAAAGAGCTTTAAAAATAAATTTTTTATTTTATCTAAAATAATATTCAGAAATTATTTGGTATAAATCTACAAAATAGAAGTTATAGCTACCTTCTTCTTGCTTTTCTTCTTTGTTGAAGCTTCCTTTTATATTTTTCGATGGGAGTTTCGTGATGCCTAAGTCTTTTCAAATCTGCAAAGATACCTGATTTAGATACTTGCCTCTTAAATCTTCTAAGGGCTGATTCAATGCCCTCGTTTTCTCCAACTGTAACTTGTGTCAAAGTTTTCTAAATAAAATATATTCTACCACCTTACCAGATTTATTTTTATTTTAAAAATCCAATTCAAGGATTATGGGTTTATTTATTTTGTTTTTTTGACCACTCTACAAATCCTTTTTTATTACTTTTTATATCTTGTAAGGATTCAAAATAATATTTTTTCCAACTATTTTTTGGTAATCCAAGGAATATCATTAGATTTAATGGGTATTGGTTACTATCAGAACAACTTCTGAAATCATCTCTGAATAAAAATATCTGCTTTTTTAAAGCAATTGCAATACCCAATTCAATCATTACACCTTCATCTGGTGGCGTTCCATTTACAATCGCAAAAATGCAATCACATTTTTTTAAATCATCGAAATTGCTATGTGCTAGTTCATATGCCCATTCACCTTCCTTTTGTATTATGTGTTTTGTTCTCTCAAAAGGTTCATAAACTTCAATATTTAAATTATTGAATATATCAATAAATTCATATAAGAGTTTTTTAGTTTGTTTTGAAAATCCATATGGACTTGCTAAGTATAATTTTTTTTTCAAATAACCCTCCTTTTTTTGATGTATTCCGCCCGGTCATTTTGTGAGTTAGCAGTGTTTTCCCAAGGGAAAACTATCCATTCACTTTTTCTTGATATATGTACAGTATTCCACCATATGGGTTTGATTTTACTGAATAAAACAAAAAACATAGCTCCCTCAATATTTTTGAAGGTGTTTAATGTAATACCTGTTTCATAAATATCATCAACTATGAGCGAATTTTTCATTGGTTTTGAAATCAATTTTATTTTTAATTTATGACTTAGTGCTACAGCAAGACATAAACCACCTCTTGGCACTCCATATATTCCAGAAAACTCTATAAACTTACATTTGTTGTATATGTGTTCTACACTCTTATCAAATTGACTCCAAGTAAAGTGATTCACCATCTTAATTTACGTTTTTTTCAGGATTAGTTGCGAAATTAGATGCGATTACGCTTAGAAGTGCGACTACTTGTTCGTTTGGACAATTTGTATTTTTTTTTAAATTTTCACATTCTTTTATTATGTTTGCATAGGTTTCCTCAACAATTCCATTCATTTGAGCGTGACTAAAAGAATATGACATGTTCCTTCTTATTTATTAGATAATTTTATTTTTACTTAAATATGCTAGGAAGTAAATATATTTTTAATTTAAAAGTAGAACTATTTCCACATTGGATCATTCAGTTTTGCATTGCAAAGTGAATGTGGTTCATATGAATGTAGATTTTCTAACTTTATCGCCCATTTTTTAGAGTTACCCTTTAATGTTTTCCCATCAATTAAATTTGTTAGGGAAATTCTTTTTCTAATCTTAAGAAGACCTAGGCAAATTTCCCATGCTTCTTTATTTTTGTATGTATCTAACCAAAAATCAAATATAGTTTCAAGAATGTCTAGAGGTATATCAAAAGATATTCCCACAGAGGGTGTTTCCAGTAAATAATTTTTATCTTTTAATTCATTTAATAAATTTTTTATGTTTAAATTTATAGCAAACAGAATTTCTTTAGCGGATTGATTTCCTATCATTTCTTTTCTATAGCAATCTAGTAGGTTTTTATCCTCATGAATATTTTCATCACAATTTTTGACTCCCACAATCCAAAAACCTTCACCTTTCTTTACTCCACTAGCAAGATAAATATATTGAGTTAAATTATTCAAAATTTCTAAGCATTTCTTCATTTTTAGCATTTATTGCTAGTTATGGAAATATTAGTTGCTTTATGGTTAAATCATAATTTCTCAATTAGTGAAATTAGTTGTTATGCTTAAAATTTTAGAAATGATGTTTGATTTAAGTGAACTAAAACTAATGTTCTTGGACCCTACCGATTTGATAATCGATAAATTAAATAAATTTCTAATCAGCAAAAAGTCAATTAAATTTATTTTTTCTTAGGGAATAGCTTCCCTATTTTTTCTTGTTGTAGGAATTCTTTTTTTGTTCTTATCTTTTTATCCTCTAAAGATTCTTTATTAGTACTTACAGCATAAATAATATAAAAAATCATTCCTGTGAAAATTAATCCTAAAAGGAGGATCAATATCCCAATAGGCTCTCTAGGACTAAAAATTTTGAGATCAATAGCTGAATTTATGAAAATTATCATCAATAAATTGATTCCTTAAAGAAATTTTATTGAAAACTAATTAATTTCTTCGTAACCAAAGAAAGTTGAATTGTCTGAATTTTTATAACCATTAGCGGCTTCCTGTGGATTCTGACTGTCAATTTTTCTTGCCTTAGCATGTATCATGTTGAATGGGAAAATCACAGCACCAACGAAAAAATGCAGTATTAAAAAGTCAGATGGTAAACCGTTTGTCCAATCAGGGAAAAATAACAATGTCATCAAAGATTCATACATATTAGTAAATAGTTCTATTAAACCTTTGAATAATATTACTGAACTTATCGCATTACTATTATTTATTAATAAATTGAAATTTAATTTTGCTTTTAAGAATTATGAGAATCTCTTGAAAAGAAAACAAAAAAAATTAGAATAGTGTTTATAAGTTTTGTTTATTGCTATTGTTAAAATTCTTTTTTGCTATATTTTTTTTTATTATATATACGATAAATACTCCAGCTGGGTTTGCATTTGAGAAGTCGGACCCTAGTGTCAGTTTACTCCAAAATAGGATTTCAAATAATTTCTCGAGAAACTATTGTAAAGCCATTGAAAATGGATTTTCTAAAGATGAATCAATGAAATCCTCTATCGTAAATACAGAAAATATTATTTCTTTCTCTTATAATCCACAAAAAAAGTGGATAGAGAAAGATGACTTGGCAAACCAAATATCATTACAAGTAGTCAATGATTGCGGATGGTCATTTGGATTAATAGGTAAGGAAGGAGTTGATTATTTTAAATCATACTTTCTAGAAATTTATGAAAAAACTACTCCTGACAAGAATTTTTCAAAATAGAGTTTTCTAATGAATAATATTTCAGACAAATTAGTAATGACTATAATCTTAGTTACAATACTTTTCGTTTTCGGATTAATTTTTTCAGTGAAATCACCTGAAAGAAAAGTTATAGATTCACCAATTATGTGGAAAGAGGATTATTCTAATATTTCTATTTTTAAGAAAAATAATATAAATTACGAAAGAAAAATAATAGTGTAAAAAAATATACGATATTTTTTATCTTTTAAAGAATCTAATCTTAGGCAAATTAAAAAATGTATTAATTTAAAGATTTAATTTATGCAGTTTAAAAGGACCGAAGCTAGCCTTAAATCATCATTAAACCAAGCACGTATGGCCATTGACCTTCTTGGATCATAAAAATTTTGTTTTCTATACCAACTAAGAACTTCCGTATCTGATTTTTTTCCATTGCAAGATAAACAACATGGCACGCAATTAGATGTACTGCTTGAACCTCCTTTTGACTTTGGATGAAGGTGGTCAAGTGATTCTGATGGCTTGCCACAGTATATGCATTTATAATTTGTAAGTTTATAAAGTGACTCTTTCCAACTTTTATTGTTTATTTTGGGACATAGCTGATCAAGATAGATTGCATCTTGTTTATGCATAGGATTCTTGATTATTTTTTTGATAATAACAGTTTTTCTTAAATTATGATTCCGAAAGGGGAAAAACAATATTAAAGTAATTCGTTTCTTTCTTAATTATTAAAAATGAACAATAATAGAATTGGAATATATATTTAATGAATTTTTTATTTACAACATTATTAAGTACCCTTGATCAATCTTTAGATAAAAGTATTTCTATATCTTTAGAAAAAAGTATTCCTATATTTTTGATATCATTTTTTTCAAATACGTTTTCGGCTATTTCTGGAGGTGGCGCAGGGTTATTACAATTTCCATCTTTAATATTATTTGGTGTGCCTTATTCTCAGGCCCTAGCTAGTCATAAATTGGCAACTGTAGCATTAGGCATAGGAGGTTCGTTAAGAAATTACAAATCTCTAAAAAATGATATTAATATTTCTTCCCAAATTTTAATTTTTGGATTGCCTGGGGTAATATTTGGTGCTTCTATTGTTGAATTTATCTCTGAGGAATATTTATATTTAATTTTAGGATTATTCTCGATATTTTTAGCTATTTACTCATTCCTCGAACCTAATTTAGGTTTGTCATCGGATAAGATCAACCTAAAAATAGCTAATAAAATTAGGTTTTTAATTTCTATTTTCTTTATAGGAGTTTTGAATGGCTCTATTTCTTCAGGAACTGGATTGCTCGTAACAATACTTTTAATTAAGACCTTTGGAATAGATTTTCTTCGTGCGATAAGTTTGACATTCTTTACTGTTGGAATTTTTTGGAATTTTACTGGAGCAATTTTTTTGAATAAAATAGTACCGGTTTCTTCAAACATATTAATATTATTGATAATTGGTTCTTTTATGGGAGGATATTTCGGAGCTCACTTATCAAAATTAAAAGGAAATACTTTGATTAAGAAAACTTTTACTATAGTTTGTTTTTTTTGTGGATTGAGTTTACTTATTAAATCAATAATCAGTTTTTTATTTAAAAATTAATTGTTTATATTAATAAATTTGAGTTCAATAAAACAAAGACAGCTGTATGAATTAATAATGATAAATGTATTTTGTCTTTTTTCTAATCTTAAGTTTTATTTAAAATGAGGTGTATTAGGTATTACTTTTCTTTAAAACCTTAAAAAATCAAAAAAAAGCCTCACAATTGCGAGGCCAGGTGATGGGGAACCTTATTTTTAATCCAATTTCTTAAAAATTGCAAGCCCCTACCTGTAGTGCATGACATCAAATTATTAAACACTACGGGTAGTGTTTTACAGTTATCATCTATTTTTTTACTCTTTTGATTTTTAAGTAATTATTTATTTTAAACTTTTTCGTGATTCTCTATATTTCTGGATTTCATCGTTTTTGCACTTAAACTTGTAAAAAAATTCATGCATTGTATTATTCGTAAGAAGTTTATTAGTTAAAAAGCATTAATGATTGAATTAACATTAATAACTCTTTTGAACTATGTTGGAGATAACTTCTGTGAATATAGAAATGTAGGCCACGATAATTACAAATCATTACTTCTTTCTTACAGTGATGCCAGTAATAAGTTTGGACCATTGGAAGTTAAAAAGGTTATTGAAAAGTCAGAAAATTTTAAAGTAACGGCGGTTGCTATTGCTGCAATTAAGTGCCCTCAGCATATAGTTAAATAATGAAGTTAGAATTAAAAACTGAAAATAAAAATTATTCAAAATCATTCTCAAATGCTTTAAGGTCTGTTTTTTTTATCTCTTTAGTAATTATCTTTTCTGACATTTCACTCAAATTAGGAATCATTTCAAGACACTATAAAGTGGATTTTAATTGTAGAGTTTTGTCTATTGAAAAATCTAAATCTAGTTTTAAGAAATTATCTAGGCTTTCTAATCTAAAAAGTAAACAAAGAATTTGGGAATTTTGCAAGGATGTTGTTCAATAATATCTAGCTTGAAGCTGATGAGTAAAATTTCAAAGCAAATAACCAGAACTTTCTAGAACTAAAAAGAAACACCATAGCAACAATAACTTCTAGCAATATTTTCCATAATTGAGAAAAACCTAAAAAAACTTCAGAAGGGATTGTAGTTATAAAAGCAATAGGTATGAACACACTAAAAAATATTCTTAGAGAAAATGAAAATGAATTTAATGGAAATCTTCCAATGTAAAGAAATGATCTTAATACTTCTGTGGCATTCCATGTTTTAACAAACCATATAGTAGTTGTAGAAATAAAAAACCATAGGCTATATAAAATACATATTGAGCAGGCTATGGTTATTAAAAATAAAGTTAGAAAACTTAAATTTAGATTTATTTGATTAATTTTGATACAGTAAATCAATAAGCAAAATCCAAGGATTATTTCTAAAATTCCTGATGGAGTAATTTTTTTTAATGAAATATAAAATTGACTATCAATAGGTTTTAAAAGTACGAAATCTAATGTTCCTTCTCTTATATGTTTAACAATTTCTGAAAGATTTGGATTAAACCATGTATTAGTTATTCCATTCAATATCGTATAAATACCTTGAATTATTAATGCCTCTCCAAACTCCCAGTCTCCAATACTGCCATTATTTTGAAAGAAAATTGATAATAAAAAAATACTTCCTAATAAACTTAAAATTGCAGTAATTAAATCAATTAATATATTTGTCTTATATTCCAATTCTGAAGCCAATGATGTATGTAAAAACTTTTTATAAACCTTTATATGTTTTTTTAGACTCATGATCCCATAGCAGTAAATTTTTTCGTTCCTGCAGACCATATTTTTTTAAATACTGGGAAAAGTAAAAGAACCCATAGAATTTGAATAGTAAACCCTAAACTTACATTTGTTGGATTACCTGATAGTAAGTTCGCAGGAAAATCGATTAAATATGGAAATGGAGTGAAATAAATCCAAGATTTAACATATTCTGGGAATGAAGCTACTGGAGCTAAAAGTCCTGAGAGAAATAAAGTAGGGATAAATAACAATCTTTCTATCGAGGATGCTTTTTCTGTCCAGAAACATAAACATGCAACTATTGATTGAATTAAAAATTGAATTAAGAAAGATAAGAAAGTCGATATTATCGATAAGAATAAAACACCCAAGCTTGGAATCCATATACTTTCTGGATTAAAAATAAAAAAGAAAAATGCGATTATTAAAGCGAAAGGAAATCTTGTTATTTGTTCAGCAAGATGTTGTGCAAAATATCTGAAAAATGGATTTAAAGGTTGGATTAGATAAGGAGATACTTTACCCATCAGAGAATCTTCTTCAAAGCTAAATACAACCCAAACTACTGAAAACTGTCTAACAAAAAAAGCACATAAGAAATATCTAGAGAGCATGATGGCGCTAATATTTATTGATGAATTAAGATTATTGTTTGTCCAAATATTTAACATGAAAAAAGGAATTATCCCTGAAATTGCCCATAATGCAATCTCTACCCTATATTCCATCATGTTTGAATATTGGACCTTTAATAAGGTGTAAATTTTTCTGTTAATCAAACTAAATATCATAATTTTTTTTGATTAATATTCTTCCAATAATTTCATCTATCGGTGGTTCATTTATATAAAGGTCTTCAATATCAAAATTATTTAGGATTTTTTTTAGTGAGGAAGTAGTTGAGTTATTTTCAACTATGATTGTTATTTCATTATTTGTTTTATTTTTAATAGTAAAACCTGAATTTTCTAATTTGGTAGCATCTTTTTCTGAGCGACAAACTACCAATATATGTTTAACAGGAGATAATTTTTTTAATAACTGATCTAGTTTTCCATCATAAGATATAGAACCGTCATGCACACATATAACCCTTTTGCATAGTGATGTAATATCTTTCATGTAATGACTCGTTAGGCATATCGTTGCATTAGTTTCCTCATTATATTTTCGGAGGAATTTTCTTAAATTTCTCTGTGCATTAACATCTAAACCAAGTGTAGGCTCGTCTAAAAATAGAATATTTGGTTCATGTATTAAAGCTGCTAGTAATTCTGACTTCATTCTCTGTCCTAGAGAAAGTTTTCTTACTGGTATGAATAGCTCATCATCTATTTCAAGCATTTCGGATAGTTTTTGTATTCTTTTTTTTGTTTCGAACTTATCTATTTCATATATTGAAGCATTCAAATACAATGATTCAATTGGTGGTAGGTCCCAGATAAGTTGTTGTTTTTGACCCATTATTAAGGTTATTTTCTTTAGGAAATTTTCTTTTCTCCTGAATGGCATGTGCCCTCCAACTAGAATAGAACCTTTACTTGGATAAATTAAGCCACAAAGCATTTTTAAAATTGTTGTTTTCCCGGCTCCATTAGCCCCAAGAAAACCTACTATTTCACCTTCTTTGATTTCAAAACTTATATTTTTTATTACCTCTATACTTTTTGTTTGTCTTTGAAAAAAATGTTTAATTGTGCCTTTTAAGCCTGGTTCTTTGGAAGAAATATCAAATGACTTAGACAAATTTCTCACATCAATTATGTTTTTAACCATTTCAGTTTTGAAATTCTTGACGTTTTTACTTGAATAATTAATATCTTAGAAAACTTTTTGAAGATTTATATAATATCTTTAAACGATACGATTATCCAGAGAAAGAAGTTAATTGGATTAAGTAAATCTTTAAAGTTATTTTTCTTTTCATATCTTAATCCACTAAAAAAATTGAAAATTATACTATTTTTCTCTTTTTTATCTTCAATTTTTTTTATAACATTGCCATTTTCGTCGAGGAAATCAATTTCATCTTCAAAAAACCATTGTTCTTTTCCATTAGATAATTGCAAGACAACTCCGATACCTTTACCATCAGTTATTCTGAAATCATTTATTATGCCTACAGCAGAAATATTTATAGCATCAATAATTTCTTTATCAAGTCTATCTCTTGATAGTTCTAAATTTACTTGAACCGAATTTCCTATCTTTGCTTTATCTAAAATTGACATTTTTAGGTTATTATACTTATTCAAATAAGCTTTTTGTGATTGATCGCGAATTAAATATTTATATATATTTGTTACATTAGGACTTTCTGAATAATGCTTCAAGAATTTTTTTTATAGAAATTGTTAGTACCCTTAAAAACACAAAAAACAATCCTAACCAACCTAGAAAAATAGCTATTGATAGCAAGCTTAAACCTAAATCACGCTGTAGTAAATTCTGCATTAATTTATGATTAATAGTTATTAATCTAGTCTAATAAATGATTTTCAAGTAATGCAATGACCCAACTTTAGTATTTATTTTTAAATTATTTTTAGCAGAGTATTTTATCGAAATGATTTTTGAGTTAAAATAAAAGATATATTATTAATAACATCTTGGAGCTATCTTTAAACTCATACATTGGAATATTGTTTATATTAATTGGTTTAATAGTGAGAGTTGATTTAAAGTTTAAAGTGCAGAATGATATTTGATTGCTTTTAAAAAGCTTTTTTCTAATAAGTTTTAAAACCCTTTAATTAACTTTTTATTGAAATTAAAAAAGCCCCATATTGAGGCTAAAAAATGGTGGCGGGGGGGAGATTTGAACTTCCGACCTTCGGGTTATGAGCCCGACGAGCTACCAGACTGCTCTACCCCGCGACATATACATAGCATACATCTGAAAGGGTTATTTTTTCTATATTCTTTAGGATTCTTGGAATTTTAATTGACCTTTAACTTCAATTCTCACTCCTTCAGAAAAATCAAACACTTTTTCTTCAATGTCTTGAATTCTTAAGTCAGATATCCACTCTAGCTGTTTTAATAAGTGAAGACTAACAGCGTGCTTAGCTCTTTTTGAACCATCTTCAACTTTTAACGCCAGTCCTATACCTTCATTTACCTTGCATAGACACTGTATACCTTCTGCTCCCCCCTTCCCTATAACTTGTCCATGAGAAGCTTTAACTATTTCTGTATCAAATCTATTATTGTCACCTATCATTATTGGATTGGTTGTCATAGCTCTGCTAATTTGTTCTAATTCAGCATTTTCTGAACTGCTTAGAAGAGAATATAACTTGGACATTTCTAATAATTTTAAATAAAGAGTAGGGGCTCCACAATCATCTCGTTCTGCTCTTATTTCAGATATTGGGGTTTCAAGTAATTCTGAAACTATTCTGAATATTTCTATTTGAAGTGGGTGATCCCCTTTTAAGTAACTTTCTATTGGCCAATTTAATTTTTTGCATGTTGCGAGAAAAGCCGCATGTTTACCTGAACAATTGTGCTCTAATGGACTTAATTTTGATATTGGGCATTTTAAACTATTTATGTCGATGTCGTATTCCCATAAAATTTTGAAGGCTTCCCTTGTGTGGATTTTAGATCCACTATGTGAACCACATGCTAATGCGATTGATTTTGAATTATTATTGAATTTTGAAGCGGCTCCACTGCTCACAAAAGGAATTGCCTGAAAGGGTTTTAATGCAGATCTAATAAAACTTTTATATTCTGGATTTCCTGCACACATTAAAACTCTTCCTTTTTTATCGCTAATAACAGCGTGAATTTTATGGATTGATTCAATGTTTGAACCTCTTATTAAGGTTGCTTGTAAAGGAGGATTGTTTGAAGTGTAAAGGTTTTTGAAATTTGAACTCATCTAGAAATTATTATATTGAAAAAGAAAAATTCCTGATAAAGCCAAGACAGAGATGATAGATAAAGTTTGAATTAAATTTTTTAAAATAGGCTTTACCTCAATTGAGGCAATAAGAGATTCTTTTTCTTTTAAAACTAAAGGCTTTATCCATACTTGGCCGTCATACCAACCGGATTCTTCGTATTCAACTTTTTCAGAAGTCAATCTTTTAAATACATGATTCCAACCAAGATATAACCTTATAGAAAGTAATATAGGTACTGACAAACTACTAAATAAACTTAATAAAAGATATTTTAAAATTGATGTTTTAAAGTATATACTTCCAGAAGAAATTACGAGAAACAAAACAAAAGCACCAAACCAGACTTTTATCAGTAAAAGATTTAGTGATTGTTTCGTTTTTGGAGAAGAAAAAATAGTTGATTTTGACAACTCAATGAATTCATTGGTTGGCTGTTGCTCCTTAGGGACTGGACATCGAGAATCGTACATAAAAATATTTATGGGTATGTAAGGTTGTCTCCGTTACTCCAGAATGATTCAAGATCATAAAATTTTCTTATTTCTGGTTGAAAAATATTTACAATAAAATGCCCATAATCAAGTAATGCCCATTTAGCTTCAATTACTCCTTCTTTTCTTATTGGTTCAATTTTAGCTTTCTCTCTCAACTCTCCCTCTACTGACTTTGTTATGGATCTAACTTGTACATCAGATAATCCCTCCGCAATTAATATCCAGTCGCTTATGTAAGAAACTTTGTCAATTTTTATAAGCTTTATATCTTTAGCTTTTTTATCGTCACATGCTTTAGCTGCCATCAAAACCAAACTTTTATTGTCCATACACATTTTCACTTGATACAGATTTTTCTGATCCTTCTTGCTGGGATAATTCTGATCTTGCTTTTTCAGCACTTTTTCTTAAGGCATCAAGTCTATCCTCAAAGAAACTTCTTTTTTTCTTTTTTCTGGTTTTCTCAATTAACTCTTTTAAAGCTCCTCCAAGACTTTTATAAGCGTTAGGGATACTATATCCAAATCTACAAGCAAGATCTATGGCTCGTTCATCTGCAAAAATAGCATCTTGGAGTTTTTTCTCTGAATTATTTTTTATATATAATCTATATCCTGCAAAACTTGATAACCCAAGAGCTAATAATAAAAGTAATCCATCTTGTACCCACAATTCACCTATTGCTCCTCCTAAACCTATCGCTAGAGCTGCCATTTCCCAACCATCTCTTGGTATAGCGTCATTTTGAATTTTTCCTACCTCGTGCCAAAATAATAAATTTCTGTGGTCAATAGCAAAATTATCCCATTCATCTAAATCTATTTGGATTTCGACTTCATCACGACCAATTTCCTCAAGTGTTATTAGAGGTGGGTCAATAGCAGCAGCAGCTTCAATAAATACCCAACTTTCATTCTCTGGAGGCAACAAACTTTTAAGTCGCTGAAGTTCGCTCATAAAAAATTAATTTCTTCCAATACTATAGAAACAAATGTTGCTTTTCAAGTAACTTGATTAACATCTGATGATTTATAACTAGCATAAGATAAATGAAAGTATTAAATTATGCCTCAAAGAGGTGATCTTAAAAAAATTCTTATTCTTGGTTCAGGTCCGATTGTTATTGGTCAAGCTTGCGAATTTGATTATTCTGGTACTCAGGCATGCAAAGCTTTAAAAAATGCTGGTTATGAAATTATTTTGATTAATTCTAATCCTGCATCGATCATGACTGATCCTGAGATCGCAAGTAGAACGTATATTGAGCCATTGACACCTGAAATCGTTTCGCAAATAATCTTAAGGGAAAAACCTGATGCAATTCTCCCCACTATGGGAGGTCAAACCGCTTTGAATCTTGCCGTAAGATTATCAGAATCAGATTTTTTAGAAAAAAATAATGTTGAATTAATTGGAGCTGATTTAAATGCAATTAATAAAGCTGAAGATAGAAAATTGTTTAAAGAATCGATGGAAAAAATAAATGCAAATGTTTGCCCATCAGGTATAGCATCTAACTTAAATGAAGCAAAAGAGGTTTCAAAAATGATTAATTCTTATCCTCTTATAATTAGACCAGCATTTACTTTGGGTGGTGTAGGAGGTGGTATTGCGTATAATCTTGAAGAATTTGTCGAATTGAGTAAAACAGGTTTAGAAGAAAGTCCTAATAATCAAATTTTAATTGAAAAATCACTTATTGGATGGAAAGAATTTGAATTAGAAGTTATGAGAGATACTGCAGATAACGTTGTAATAGTTTGCAGTATTGAGAATTTAGATCCAATGGGTGTTCATACTGGTGATTCAATTACTGTAGCTCCCGCGCAGACACTAACAGATAAGGAATATCAGAGATTAAGGGACTTGTCATTGAAAATTATTAGAGAGGTGGGAGTTGAAACTGGAGGCAGTAATATTCAATTCGCAGTAAATCCAAATAATGGAGAGGTAATAGTAATAGAAATGAATCCTCGTGTTAGTAGATCATCTGCATTAGCGAGTAAAGCGACTGGATTTCCTATAGCTAAGATTGCCGCTCTATTATCTGTTGGCTTTACACTTGATGAGATTATTAATGACATCACAAAAAAAACACCTGCATGCTTTGAACCCTCAATTGATTATGTCGTTACCAAAGTTCCAAGGTTTGCTTTTGAAAAGTTTAGAGGCTCGTCAAATACCCTAAGTACTGCAATGAAATCCGTTGGTGAGTCAATGGCAATCGGTCGTTCTTTTGAAGAATCTTTTCAAAAAGCATTAAGGTCTTTAGAAATAGGTATTTGTGGATGGGAATCTGATTCAATAGATGAATTCAAGCATGAGAGTGATTTACATAATAGTTTAAGAAATCCAACCTCAGAGAGGATTCTCAATATTAAAAAAGCTATGCAGTTTGGAAAAACTGATTCTTATATTCATGAAGTTACAAATATAGATTTGTGGTTTATTGAAAAATTACGAAATATCTTTAATTTTGAAAATGATTTTTTGAAAGGAAAAGATCTATATAATCTTGATAGAGATTTGATGCTTCATGCTAAACAATTAGGCTTCTCAGACGAACAGATCGCGAAGTTAACTAATTCAGAATTTTTTGAAGTTAGGAAATATAGAAAAGATCTAAAAATTATACCAATTTATAAAACTGTTGATACTTGTTCGGCAGAGTTCTCATCCTCAACTCCTTACCATTATTCAACTTACGAAGAATCTTTTTTTAGTTCAAATACGCAAATTTTTGATAACGAGATTTTAAAAAATAATAAATCAAACAAAATCATGATTCTAGGAGGAGGTCCTAACAGAATCGGTCAGGGAATAGAGTTTGATTACTGTTGCTGCCATGCTTCATATCAAGCTTCCAACAATGGTTATCAAACAATTATGGTTAATAGTAATCCTGAGACCGTATCAACAGACTACGATACTAGCGATATTTTATATTTTGAACCTGTAACTTTGGAGGATGTTATTAATATAATTGAAGCTGAAAATCCTTATGGTTTGATTGTTCAATTCGGGGGGCAAACTCCTCTGAAATTATCATTACCATTATTTGAATGGCTTAATTCTACAGATGGGCGCCAAACTGGATCAAAAATTCTTGGGACGTCGCCAATTTCAATTGATTTAGCAGAAGATAGAGAGGAATTTACAAAAATACTTGAGGAATTAGATATTAGGCAACCTTCAAACGGAATAGCTCGTAATCATAATGAAGCACAAATGGTTGCAAAAAATATAGGATTCCCCCTAGTAGTAAGACCCTCTTATGTTTTAGGTGGTCGCGCAATGGAAATTGTTAAGGATGAGAATGATTTATCGAGATATATTTCTGAGGCGGTTAAGGTATCTCCTGATCACCCTATTCTTCTTGATCAATATTTGAATAATGCTATCGAGATAGATGTTGATGCTTTGTGTGATGCAGACGGTTCTGTTGTAATTGCTGGTCTAATGGAACATGTGGAACCTGCAGGAATTCATTCTGGAGATTCAGCTTGCTGTTTACCCTCTATATCTCTCACAAGATCTACTATAAATACTGTAAAAAATTGGACAAAGTTAATTGCAAAAAGACTCAATGTTGTTGGTTTAATTAATTTGCAATTTGCTGTGACAAATTTAAACGATAAAGAAAACAAATTATTTATCCTCGAGGCAAATCCAAGAGCTTCCAGAACTGTGCCATTTGTTTCAAAAGCTATAGGCAAACCAGTAGCAAAATTAGCTACCCAGTTAATGCAAGGCTTCACACTTGAGGATATTAATTTTACAAAAGAATTTTCTCCTAAATATCAGGCAGTTAAAGAAGCTGTTTTGCCTTTTAAAAGATTCCCTGGTTCTGATACACTTCTTGGCCCAGAAATGAAATCTACTGGAGAAGTAATGGGTTTAGCAAAAGACTTTGGAATTGCTTATGCTAAGTCAGAATTGGCAGCAGGAAATGGTGTTCCTTCTGAGGGAGTTGCTTTTTTGTCTACCAATGATTTAGATAAAAAAAATCTTGAAGAAATTTCAAGAGAATTATTAATTTTAGGATTTAAATTAATTGCCACCAAAGGTACCGCTGCATATTTGTTAGATTTAGGTATTCAAGTTGAAGCAGTGCTAAAAGTACATGAAGGTAGGCCAAATATAGAAGACCTTATTCGTTCGGGTCTTGTTCAGTTAATCATCAATACTCCAATAGGATCGCAGGCTCTTCATGATGATGCATATTTAAGACGCGCTGCTTTAGAGTACAATATCCCAATTTTTACAACCATTCCTGGTGCCAAGGCAGCCATTAAAGCTATTAAAGCATTGCAAAGTAGTGAAATTGATACTTATTCTTTACAAGAGATTCATAAAAATTAAAGAAATTATTCTATGTTTTTTAGTTTATCTCTCAATTGATTTGCCAGGGTATTTCGACTAATTGAAAGTAATTTCAAAGTGTCTTCATGCATTTTTAGTTGTGTTTCCGCTATTTGTAATCCTTTTATAGATTCTTTTATGTCATTTGAAAGATCATTTATCAAATATTCTTTTCCTTCAAAGGTTAAAACTGGTTTGCCAGAATCATTTTCTTTTTCACTCATGGGTTTAACTTTTTATAAATAAGTTAAAATTATAACTTTTTAATCAATTGTTTTTCACATAATTCTTTATAAATCCCATCTTTATTGATTAAATCAATATGTTTCCCTACCTCAATAATTTTGCCTTTATCGAAGACAACGATTTTATCTGCCTCTTGCGTAGTTGCCAATCTATGAGCAATTACTATAACTGTTCTTTTTTTCATGGCTCTATTAAGACCTTCTTGAACTTCTGATTCTGATTCAGCATCTAAAGCACTTGTTGCTTCATCTAAAAGAAGAATGGAGGGGTTACCAAGTATTGCTCTTGCAATCGCGATCCTTTGAATCTGTCCCCCTGAGAAGTTTGATCCCCTTTCACTTATCTTAGTTTCATATTTTTCTGGAAGATTTTGAATGAAGTGGTGAGCATTTGCTTTTTTTGCTGATTCAATAACTTGTTCTTTAGAAAAATTCCTTCCCATTCTTATTACATCAATAATTTTTCCTGAAAATAAAAAAGGCTGTTGTTGTACTAAAGCTATTTGTTTTCTTATATCTTTTGTATTTAACAATTTTAGATTTTTATCGTCAATAAAAATGTCTCCATTGTTTGGAGTTATAAATTTTAGAATCAAAGCCATCATTGTACTTTTACCAGCACCTGAAGCTCCGACGAAAGCAGTAATTTCTCCTTTTTTTATTTCAAGATTTATATTTTTAAGAACTTGATTTTCTTTTTTGTATTCAAAATTAACTTTCTTGAAACTAATTTTGCCTTCAATATTTAATATCCTCTTTAAATTTTCATTATCACTTTCGATAGGTTCTATATTTATGTTTTTCAATCTTTTTATTGAGGCCTCCGCCTGCTTATAGTCATTAAAATTTGTACTAACATGGCTTATTGGATCAATAAGCATTAATATGGCGGCAAAAAAACTACTAAATTCTTCGCTAGTTAAAAGGCCTAGGTTAATTCTTGTGGCTCCTAAACCTAATATTGCTAATATTCCAAATGCTTCTACAAAACCTACGACTGGATGCTGAAATGCAAGCAATTTCAATGTTTTATATTTTGCTTTTTTATTTGCACTTAACCTTTTATTAAACCTATCCACAATCCAATTTTCTGATGCAAATGCCCTTATCGTCGACATTCCATTTATTGATTCTCCTATTAAACCTGCCAAGTTACTAGTTGATTCTTGACTTTTTTCAGAAGCTAATAAAACTCTTCTCCCAAAACTATTAACTGAATAAATAATCAAAGGTGCTAATACAAACGTTGATAAAGTTAGTGACCAATCTAAATACAACATATAAATTATTACAGCTAACAATTGTAAGGTACATGGAATTGTATCTTGAGCTGTTTTATAAATAACTTCGCTTACTCTATCTGCATCTTCTGTAAGTCTATACGTGATATCTCCCGCTGAAATCTTTTCAATTGAATTCATATCTATTTTTTGAATTTTGCTAAACAAATTTCCTCTCATCACTTCACTAATTTCTAAAGATGGTTTTGCAATGAAAACATCCTGGCCAAATTGTGCAGTTTTTTGGATTAAAAAAACCAACAAAGATTTAACTATTATGCTACTAACTTTAGTAAGATCACCAGATCCAATGGCTGGGATCAAGTTTCCAGCAAAATAAGCTAACAAAGGCCAACAAGCTACATAAATAAGCATGCATATAAAACCCTTTATAAACCTATTTGCATATGGTCTGACTGGCGGTATTAGTCTCAAGATATTATGTATTTTAATATTTATCCTACTTTATCAATATCTTTAAGGATATAAAACGATGAAATTAGATCAATTTTTAAAATGGAAAAATTTGGTATCTTCTGGTGGAGAGGCTAAAATTTTCATTAAATCTGGTTCTGTAAAAGTAAATGGTGTAATTGAAACTAGGAGAGGAAGAAAATTAAAAAAGGGTGATAAAGTTATGTTTCTAAAAAATGAATTAATTTTTTAATAGTTGGCCTAATAAGCTCTATATATATTATTATGATTTTCTTGGAGATAGTATTTTGAGAAAATCTGTTATTGCTGGTAATTGGAAAATGCACATGACTTGTGCTCAAGCTAAATCATATTTAGAAGAATTTATACCTTTAATAAAAAATGTAGGGGAAGATCGTAAAATTGTTATTGCGCCACCTTTTACAGCTATTTCAACCTTTTCTAATCATTCTGATTTCGATTATTTAGATATTGCCAGTCAAAATATTCATTGGGAAGATGAAGGGGCATTTACTGCAGAAATATCTCCAAAAATGCTTTTAGAACATGGAGTCTCATATGCAATAGTTGGTCACAGTGAACCCAGGAAATATTTTAGTGAAAGTGATGAACAAATAAATAAAAGAGCTGTTTTTGCTCAATCCAGTGGACTTACTCCAATAGTTTGTGTTGGAGAAACGCTTGAACAGAGAGAGAGAGGAGAAGCGGATAGGGTTATTACCAGACAGGTTGAACAAGGACTTGAAAATGCAGATCCTTCCAATCTCATAGTTGCCTATGAACCAATTTGGGCTATCGGTACTGGTAAAACATGTGAGGCGAAAGATGCTAATAAGATATGTTCCTTAATTCGAAAATTAATTGGTTTTGAAGATGTGATTATTCAATATGGAGGATCTGTTAAACCTAATAATATTGACGAAATTATGTCAATGAGTGACATAGATGGAGTTTTAGTTGGGGGGGCTTCATTAGACCCTAATCATTTTGCGAGAATTGCAAATTATCAATAAGACAAACTCATGGCCAAAAGCCTGGAGAAAAAAAACTTCGATTATGGGGGTTATTAATTTAACTCCTGATTCATTTAGTGATGGAGGAGATTTAAATACTGAAAAAAAAGTTTTAGAACAGATTGATCATTTTATTTGTAACGGTGTGGATGTTATTGATCTTGGTGCTCAGAGTACAAGGCCTGGTGCTGAAGAGGTTGGATCTAAAAAAGAAATAAAAAGATTGATTCCATATCTGAAATTAATAAAATCTAAATATCCAAATGTTTTAATTTCTATTGATACCTTTAATTCTGAGGTAGCTAATGAAGCTCTTATGAATGGTGCAAATTGGATTAATGATGTTACGGGCGGAAGGAGAGATAAGGAAATTTTGGATGTTGTTTCAAAATTTAATTGCCCATTTGTGATAACTCACAGTCGTGGGAATAGTAAAAATATGAATGAACTTTCTAAATATGAAAATGTATTGAGTGAAGTAAAGTCCTCACTTGAGATTTTGATAAATGATGCTTTTGATAAGAATATATCAGAAGGAAATATAATTGTGGATCCTGGAATTGGTTTTTCAAAAGATATTAATCATAATCTCGAAATTTTAAGAAACTTAGATGTATTTAAAGAATTAAATTTACCAATCCTTATTGGAGCATCGAGGAAAAGATTTATAGGAGAAATTTTGGATGAAATAAATCCTAAAGAGAGAGATATAGGAACTCTTGCAATAAGCTGTCTTTGTTCACAATTTAATATTGATATTGTGAGAGTTCACAATGTGGAAATGAATTATAAAATTTTAAAAGTATCGGATAGGATTTACAGAAAATAAAAATACTATTCTTTAACGCCTTCAATTTTATCCTCTACTTCTTGATAAAGTTCTTTCAACTGCTCTATATTTTCATCTGAGGTTTCCCAATATCCTCTACCATTAACTTCTAATAAAGTCCCAACTATTCTTCTAAAACTATTTGGATTTAAATCCATAAGTCTTTTTCTCATTTCTTCGTCATTTATAAATGTTTCATTAGTTTCTTCATAAACAAAATTATCTACTTGTCCACTTGTCGCGCTCCAACCGAGTGTGTAATTAAGTCTATTAGAGAGCTCTCTAACACCCTCATAACCAGATTTGAGCATTCCTTCATACCACTTAGGATTTAAAAGTTTTGTCCTTGAGTCTAATCTGATAGTCTCTCCAAGTGTTCTAACCTGGGCATTAGAAGTAGTAGTATCTGCGATGTAGCTACTTGGTTCTTTGCCGTCGTCTCTTAATGTTTTAATTAATTTTGTTGGATCTGAATCAAAATAATGGCTTACATCAGTTAGTGAAATTTCTGAGGAATCAAGGTTTTGAAATGTAACATCCGCTGTTTTCATTACTGACTCAAATACCTCTCTTTTTTGATTCATTTCACCAGGATTATCAGCATTAAAAGCATAAGTTTTGCGTGATAAATACATTTCTTGTAACTCATTTTCTTCCTCCCAAGTTGAATTTTCTACGGCTAAATTAACATTTGAACTGTAGCTTCCACTTGCATTCGAAAATACTCTAGCTGAAGCTTCTCTGATAGAGGTGCCTTCTTTTTCTGCTTGTTCTAATGAATGTTTTCTTACAAAATTAGATTCCAATGGTTCGTCAGCCTCAGCTGCTAATTTAACTGCCTGATCTATTAATGCCATTTGATTTATAAATAGATCTCTAAAAACTCCTGAACAGTTGACAACCACATCTATTCTTGGTCTACCTAATTCTTTTAAAGGGATTAATTCTAATTTGTTAATTCTCCCTACAGAGTCTGGTTTTGGTTTAACCCCAACAAACCATAAGATTTGTGCGAGTGATTCTCCATAAGTTTTAATGTTATCAGTACCCCATAAAACGCAAGCGATTGTTTCAGGCCAG
The DNA here is from genome assembly GCA_902618335.1 of uncultured Prochlorococcus sp. Lineage (GTDB taxonomy): Bacteria > Cyanobacteriota > Cyanobacteriia > PCC-6307 > Cyanobiaceae > Prochlorococcus_A. Next base: position 38,130 of record CACNAI010000003.1, read on the forward strand.
GTCCCTTGCTCTTCTTTTTGTCTTTCAATTAATTTGTCAACAACTGACTTGGCAGCAGCTACTGCTGCTGTAGTTGGAATAGATTGAGGATCAAGTGCATGGATATTTTTACCACTGGGCAAAACACCTGGATTTCTTATGGGATCTCCACCTGGTCCAGGCAGAACATAATTTCCATCTAATGCTTTAATGAGGCTATCCATTTCTTTGTCTGCGCAGACCTGTTCTAAACAGAAAAGTAAGTAATCAAATAATTTATTTAATTCCTTCTGGTTAACTTCATTAAATCCATTTAACCTGCATACTCTTAGCCAAGGGGTAGGTAAATTTAGACCAAATATTTTAAGTAAGTCAAAAAGTTTGGAAAGCAGTGATTTTTCTAAATAAACTCTGCCATTGACGATTTTTAAAGAGTTGACCATTGCAAAAATAGACTCTCTTGCTGTCTTTATGATTTTTTCATTTAACTCTACAAATTTAAGTTCACCTTTATTATTCCCATCATAAATTTCGTCAATAGTTAGGCCCATGGATTCAGCGAGTAGTCCAGGAAGAGATCTTAATCCCTCTTGTTCTCTTTCTAATGACGCAATATTTACAAGGGTTGCTACAGCTTCTTCTGCAGTAGGTGCTTCTCCAATAGTATGAAGACCGCAAGGTAATAATCTACTTTCAATTTCCATCAACTGTTTATAGACATTACCAACGAATAAATCTCTATCATCTATTGAAAGTTCTTCTACGTCTTTTGAAGGTAGCTCAACATCTTTGTCAAGGTTACATTGTTTAGAAGTCTCAATTATTGCATTAACAATTTGAATACCCCTACTATTTTCTCTTAGTTGTTGATAAGAACCCACAAGTTCACTTAGTTCTTTAAGTCCTTTATAGAGTCCTGCATTTTCTGCTGGAGGAGTCAGATAACTAATAGTTGAAGCGTACCCTCTTCTCTTCGCAATTGTTGCTTCAGAAGGATTATTTGCAGCATAGTAATACAGATTAGGCAATGATCCAATGAGAGAATCCGGATAGCATGTTTCACTCATACCCATCTGTTTCCCAGGCATAAATTCAAGTGAGCCATGAGTTCCAAAATGAAGGACAGCATCAGCACCCCAGATTTTTTCTACATAGGTGTAGTACGCAGCAAACCCGTGATGAGGACTTGCACTTCTTGAATAAAGTAATCTCATTGGGTCACCTTCATAACCGAATGTAGGTTGAACACCTATAAAAACATTTCCAAAATGTTTTCCATAGATAAGAAGATTTTGTCCGTCACTATTTAGGTTTCCAGGAGGTTTACCCCAATTCTCTTCAAGTCTTTGTGAATATGGTGTGAACTCTTCGTATTCTTTTACTGACATCTTATGGGCAATATTTAACTCCGGGGAACCATCCATTGCTTCAGGGTTGTTAATTACTTTTTCCATTAATTCTTTTGAATTACTTGGAAGTTCATCTATTTGATATCCTTTCGATTTCATTTCAAGAAGTACTCTATAAATTGAACCGAAAACATTCAAGTATGCTGCCGTACCAACATTTCCTTTATCTGGAGGAAAACTAAAAACTGTAATAGCTAATTTTTTGTCCTTTCTTTTCTTTACCCTTAAAGTTGACCATTTTATGGCTCTTTCAGCAATTACATCAACTCGATCTTGGAGTGTATGCGCTTTACCTGTAGCATCATCACGACCTGAGAGAATAATAGGTTCAATAGCACCATCAAGCTCTGGAATTGCAATCTGAAGTGCTACCTGAACTGGGTGTAAACCTAGATCACTATCTTCCCATTCTTGTGTGGTCTGGAAAACTAATGGAAGTGCAACCATATAGGGTCTGTTAAGCCTTTTTAGAGCTTCAATAGCTCTAGGATGGTCTTGTCTTGCTGGCCCACCAACAAGTGCAAATCCTGTAAGAGATACCACTCCATCTACAATTGGTTTATCTTTATTTATTGAATCATAATAGAATTCATTAACTGGCTTAGAAAAATCTAAACCACCACAGAAGATAGGAAGTACTCTCGCACCTCTGTATTCCAATTCTTGGATAACGGCAACGTAGTGAGCATCATCTCCAGTAACAATATGACTTCTTTGAAGTACTAAACCTATCGTTGGAGTCTTGTCATCTTTAGGATTTATATCTTTCCTGTTATTCTCCCAATTTTGATATTCTTTAAGACTTTCAAACATGCAAGGCGCAAGAGGATGCCAAATACCTAAATCTGGGAATGTTTCAGGGTCTTGAATTTTGAATTCTTCTATTTGATCTTTTATGTTCTCTGAAACTGCATACTTTTCAGATATCATTAACAAGAAGTTTTTTAAGTTCTCAGTAGTACCACCTAACCAGTACTGGAAACTCAAAATGAATGTTCTAGCATCTTGAGCTTTTTCTACTGGTAGATATTTAAGTATTGAAGGTAGTGTATTTAATAACTTCAACATTGAATCTTGGAAGCTTGCACCATCAGATTCTTTTTTCTTTTTTATTAAATCTCCAATAATACTTTTAGATTGACCAAGTTGGGCCATACTAAATGAACCTAACTTATTTAATCTCATTACCTCTGGCATGGAGGGAAAAATAATTGAGGCTTTAAGCTTATCTTTATATGGAGATACTGCATCAACTACTTTTTGAGCAAGATCTTCTATGAAAATTAGGGAAGCCACAAATATATCTGCATTAGCTATGTCTTCTTTAAAATCTTCAAAATTACATTCATTTCTAAGTTCTTCGATAAGATAGCCACTAAGGTCTATACCTATTGGCCCGTTCATCTTATTTATTGACTTTGCAGCTTCCGTTAAGGAATTTTGGTATTGTGGCTCAAGGACAACATAAACTGCTTTTATTACAACTTTGTGTTTGTTATCCTCAACAGGAGATACTCTGCGGTTTGCTGAGCGGACCTGCGTAAACATTGATTTTATTTAAGTATTTCTACCAGCCTACGAATGAAAAGACGTTATTGTGTGCAATATAAATAGCGTGTAACAACCTTTAAAAAAAATTTTAAAAAAAAAATGATTGAAAATTCTCAAAAACCTATACCAGTACTTGTATCCGGAGCTTTGGGCAGAATGGGTAGCGAAGTTGTGAATACAGTATTAAATTCTACAGATTGTGAACTTGTTGCCGCAATTGACATAAATGAAGAGAACAATGGCTCAAATATTTCTGAATTATTGAAAGTAAAAAATTGTGATGTTTTTGTTTCTAACGATTTTGAAGGAACTTTATGTTCTGTTAGTCAAAATTATAGAAATGAAAATATTAAACCTGTTCTGGTTGATTTTACTCATCCTGATTCTGTTTATGAAAATACCAGATCAGCTATCGCATACGGTATTTCACCAGTGGTCGGAACCACAGGACTTTCTCCTTCGCAAATAAATGACCTGTCTGTTTTTGCTCAGAAGGCATCCGTTGGTTGTGCAATAATTCCTAATTTTTCAGTAGGTATGGTTCTTCTTCAGCAGGCAGCATCTGTAGCCGCAAGGTTTTATGACAATATTGAATTAATAGAGATGCATCATAATCAAAAAGCTGATTCCCCTAGTGGGACTTGTATCAAAACTGCAGAAATGATTGAAGAATATCCCAAGAAATTTAATCAGAATTTAGTAAAAGAGTCTGAGTTATTGAAAGGTGTGCGAGGAGGAGTCAGAGATTCAGGAATTAATATACATTCTGTACGATTACCAGGTTTACTAGCACATCAGTTAGTAATTATGGGATCTCCAGGTGAAACTTACACAATTAAGCATGACACTATTGATAGAAAGGCATATATGCCAGGTGTCTTACAGGCTATTAAAAAAATAGGTAATTATGAATTTTTAGTTTACGGACTTGAGAAATTGATTTTTTAAAATGCTCATTCCAATTAATTCAAACCAAATTTCAAAACTTATTCCTGCGGTGGGTACCGGAAGTCAATTCAAGTACACTTTGGGTAATCCAAGAAAAATTCTTCAAAGAGTAATAGTTTCTTCAATTGGTGGATTTATCTCATTAATCATTAGTTCGACTGGTGATCAAACAAATAATTTCTGGTTATTGCTTTGTGTAGCTTTCTTTTTATATATCATCTGGGGGCCAATTCTTGAATCAAGTAGAAAAAATTTGCAAATAAGAAAATATAAATTTTTTTCTATATTTGATGGTTATGTATCAGATATCTATAAAACAGAAAAGATTGAAAGTTCAAGAGAACAATCTAATAGGCAAGGTCGATTAGAAGTTGTCGAAAACAAAAGGACTTGGTTAGTCCTTGAATTAGAAGATGAAGATGGTTATTTGGAAAAGTTAAGTTTTCCTATGGAAAATAAGCATAGTCAAATTAGAGTTGGTTCGAGTATTAGATGTTTATTAACATCTAATAACCGAAATTTTGACAGAGATTTTTATTTGACCGATGCTTGGCTACCAGAAACTAACTTATGGGTTGGTGAGTATCCCTATTTATTAAGACCAGCATTTGAGGAAATTTGCTATATTTATTTGAATAGATAGTTGATATACATATTATCTGATGAAAAATAAATTCAATTTTAAAATTGTTGGCTCGGGTCCAACAGGTTTATTACTTTCAATTGCACTTTCAAAATTTGATTGCAATATTTTTTTAACCGATTTATTAACACAAAATAGATTAATTAATAAAGATAAAACTTATGCAATAACTCACTCAACAAGAAAAATCTTATCTAAATTCAAACTCTGGAAAAAATTAGAACCATACCTATTTGGCTTTGATACTCTTTCGATTTCTGATAGCGTAACTTCTGCTATGACTAACTTATCAGTTTTTGATTTAGATAATGATATAAGTTCTGCTGATAATATTGGCTGGGTAGTTAAACATTCAGATCTTATGAACGTATTTTTTCATGAGATTCAAAATTATGAAAATATCATTTTTATCACTCCGAAAAATTTATTACGTAAAAAATTAGTATTTGATTATGAATTCCTTTCAACAGGAGCAAATTCACTTGATAAAAAATTATTTGATTTTTTAGATATAAAAAAATCTTATAATCAATCTTGTTTAACTTTTAAGGTTTCTCTTAGAGGTAATTGTGAAAAACGTGCTTATGAAATTTTTAGAAAAGAGGGCCCACTGGCTTTATTACCTCTAGAAAAAAACTTATATCAAGTAATTTGGACTTCCAGTACATTAAAGGCTATTGAAAGGTTAAATTCTGATAAGAATTTTTTGATTGATAATTTATCAACTATCTTGCCTTATGAATTTAAGTTAGATCAAATAATTGGTGAATTTAATATATTTCCTGTTTCATTATCGTTAAATTTGCCATTTTTAAATTTTAAAAAAATAGTTTTAGTTGGAGATGCATTTCATACATTCCATCCTGTGGGTGGACAAGGTCTTAATTGTTGTTGGAGAGATGTAAATACTATTTTTGATCTTTTTAATAAAAAAATTACTATTACTAAAATGGACTTGATAGCGTTTAAATTTAAGTATTTCACAAAGCGAATTATAGATATTATTTTTACTATTTTAATAACTGACTCTCTTATATCTATATTCGCAAATAGAAACGTTTTTTTATTTCCAATAAGAAGATTTTCATTTTTACTTTTAAATAATTTTCTTTTTATAAGAAAATTAGTTCTTAATCAAATGACTAAATCACTTTCTTACTCAAAAATTAAGTAAAATGAAGAGTTATTATGATTATAAAAATATGATAATTTATTTACTTAACGAAATAGGTCTAGATGAATCAACTATTGAACTTGGTCTAAAATTATCAATAAGAAATAACACACCATTACCAATATTATTATGGAGTTATGGAATGCTGACTATTGATGAACTTGATAAGTTATATTCATTTTTATTTAAAAAATAGAATAATAATTCTGTTATAATCATCCCATAATGGATTAAGGAACAATTACTGTTTTAACTAGAAAGAATCATGTATCAAGGCAATCTATAGAGAAGCTTGATTTATTATTATTAGTTATAGAGACCATAGATATAAATGGATTGGGATCTTTTTTTGCTTTATCAGATAAACTTAAGTTAAATGATGTATTACCAAATAAAATTACCATTTGGAAATTAAGGAATAACAATCCATTGAGAAAATCTTATACCAATAACAATATTAAAATAGAAGAATTTGATGCCTTAATTAAAATTACTGCTGAAATGTCAAAATATTTATACCCATACATAAGGGAAATACTTCAATCCAAAGAAGATCCTAAAAAGAATTCAATTGTTTGGAATAGTTTTCATAAGAGATTTATAGAGTTAATTAACGAGAGATTTAATACAAATAGTGTGAGAGTGAAAAAGCTTATAAATAAAACTGAAAATGATGAAATGCTTATAAAATCTTTGCTAACTTTGTCCCTCTGTATTTCTAAAGAGGGAAATAAAAAGTTAAAGAAATATTTATTTAATTTTTGATATGTTGCAGAATAAATTATCATTTCATCAATCTTCAGTTAGTCTGGAAATAATAGGATTACCCGATTATTCAAATAATGAAGACAAGAATCAAATATCAATAATTTCAGAATGGAAATTAAATATTATTGATAAACCACTAATTGAAGGTAAGATTGACCATTTGGGTCCAATTATGAGTGCTTTTTATACTTATTCAAACCTACTCATAACTAATCAAATCCCATTATACGAGTCCAACTTAATCGATATAAAAGCCGATAATCTCCACATGCATAATATTGTTCTCAAGAGCTCTAAGCCCGATGTAAAACCATTAATTATAAAAATCGGTAATTCATTATTATCCGATATCGTTAATTGCTTTGACCAGTTAAATGAATCTTCAAAAGTCCAAATAAAAAAATCTTGTATTTTTAATACTTTTCCTAAAAAGGTAAGATTCCCATTAACAAATAAAGCTGATTTTTTTAATATTATCCTCCCACCAATAATATCAATTTGTTCTTTATCTTTAATATCCTATTCTCTTATTTATTTTTATAATCCGATTGAAAATAAAGATAAAAATGAGCTAATTAATCCAAAATAATCTTTAGTAGCATCCCATCAATAAAAGCGATAGTATGGGAAAATTGCCTTTTTGAATTAAATTATTAATTTATTCTATAAATTTTTTGAGGTATGGCAGATTTAAACATCCCCAATTTGAATTTGAAGACTGATAAATATATTTTCAAAAAAAAATTAAGTTTAGGAAGAAAATCTAAAAGAAGATTATTTACTGAGTCTGCGTTTATGTTTATTTTGAGTCTTTTATTAGTTTATATAAATTATTTAATACCCAATAAAAATTTGTTGCTACGGAGTTTGCCTATTACGTTAAATAATTCTTATAAGTTAGTGATTAATCTATTATTAAATCTTTATAATATATTTTTGGTTATTTTTATTTTTATTTCTTTATTTACTGCTTTAATTTTATTGATAGGATCTTTTTATAGATTATTTAGGATTTATAGAAGAAAGTCGAAACAAATCATTTACAAATAATTTCAAATCGGTTGCATTAAGCCACCGCTACCTGAGTCAGAGTCATCATCATCGTTTTCTGTCTCAATTCCTAAAAGTGCGTAAATTCCTAAAAGTAATGAAGACAAAATGATAGTTAAAGGTAATATGGAATTCTGAATCCCTACATCTATATATTCACCCATATTGAAAAAAATTTTTTTTAACCTAACCGAAATTAAACTTATTCGCGGATATTAAATAATTATTTAATAATTAATTATTTTTTTTTAGTAGATCTTTGTCAAAATTATTTATTTCATCAACAAATAACCCAAACCAATACATTAATTGATCAATTTGATTTTGAATTTCAGTAACTCCTAAGCCTCTTATTGTTATTAAAGACCTTTGAACCCCTTCATCAAAATTAAATTTATTTTGAACACTACTTGGTAATGAATTTTTAAGTATTTTAAAAGTAGATTTTTTTAATTTTGTTTCTACAACGATATTCGGCTTTTTGAGTTGAATTTTGTTAAAACCACATTTTTTAGCTAGTAATTTTAGTCTCATTATCAGTATTAGGGACTCAACAGGTTTGGGTAAGGTACCGTATCTATTTACCCAGTCTGTAGCTAATTCAGCTAACTCATCATTATTTGTACATTCAGTAGCAGATTTGTAAGCCTCAAGCTTCTCTTCTCTGTTTAATATCCATGTAGCAGGTATAAATGCATTTATTGAGAGATCAATTTGTGTGTCGCTAACTTCTGGTATTTCTTGGCCACTAATTTCTGAAATAGCCTCATGTAGCATTTCTATATATAAATCATAACCAATAGCATTAACCTTTCCACTTTGTTCTTCTCCAAGTAAACTTCCGACACCTCTTATTTCCATATCTTTCATTGCAAGTTGGTATCCACTTCCTAGTTCCGAAAAATCTTTAATCGCTTTTAATCTTTGTTTTGCTGCGTCATTAATTTTATTTATATTTGGATAAAATAACCAAGCATGTGCTTGTACACCGCTTCTACCGACTCTTCCTCTAAGTTGATAAAGTTGTGAAAGTCCAAATTTGTGTGAGTCTTCAATAATAATTGTATTTACTTTAGGGATGTCTAATCCACTTTCAATGATCGTTGTACATATCATTAGATCTACTTCTTCATTATTAAAAGCAATCATTGCATTTTCAAGGTCTGTTTCGTTCATTTGCCCATGAGCAACAATAAATTTTAAGTTTGGAAACATATTTTTTAATTTGTTTACAGCTTGATCTATATCAGAAATTCTTGGAAGAACATAAAATATTTGACCTCCCCTATCAAGTTCTTGATTAATTGCAGTTCTTATAACATCCATATCTATTTCAGATAAATATGTTTTTATTGATCTTCTTGATGGAGGAGGAGTATTTAATAAGCTCATTTGCCTCAGTCCAGATAAGCTCATATAAAGAGTTCTTGGAATTGGAGTTGCCGAGAGAGTTAACACGTCTATGTTTGTTTTGATTTTTTTAATTTTTTCTTTTTGTCTTACTCCAAATCTTTGTTCTTCATCAATAACGAGTAGTCCTAAGTTTTTAATTTCAATTTCTTTTCCTAAAATTTGGTGTGTGGCTACAACTAAATCAATTTTGTTATTTTTCAACCCTTCATAGATTTCCTTTCTCTCATTAGCGGTTTTGAATCTATTGAGTAATGAAACTTTTATTGGGTAAGGTGAAAATCTATTATTTATTGTTCTCCAATGTTGCTGAGTTAGGATTGTTGTGGGTGCCAGTAATATTACCTGTTTGCCTGATGTAATAGCTTTAAAAATAGCCCGTACAGCCACTTCTGTTTTGCCAAATCCTACATCTCCACAAACTAGCCTGTCCATTGGTTTGTCACTTTCCATATCAGATTTTATTTCCTTTACAGCAGTTATTTGATCAGGTGTTGGTTGATAAGGGAATGAATCCTCTAATTCATCTTGCCAAGGACCATCTTCTGGGTATATGTGCCCCTTTAATTTTTCTCTCTTTGCATAAAGTTTCAAAATATCGACAGCAACTTTTTTGATTTGTTTCTTATTTTTATCTTTTATTCTTTCCCATTCTGTCCCTCCTAATTTATTTATTTTCGGCTTTATTTTCCCGCTTGATCTATATCTGTTAACACTACCAAGTTGATCAGCAGCAACACTTATTTTCCCATCCTGATACTGAATGACTAAATAATCTCTTGAATCTCCAGTTATATTTATTTTTTCTATTTTTAAAAATTTCCCTATTCCATGATTTTTATGAACTATAAAATCACCGGGACTAATCTTATTTACATTTATATTTGAATTGACACTTCTTTTTTTTCTTCTAATGAATACATTATTAAAAAGAGATTGTTGTGAAAATAATTCTTTATCTGTTATCAGCACAACTTTCCATATCGGAAGATAAAAACCCTCGATTTCATAATTGTTCTTATTTTTTAAAATTAAAGGAGTTGAATTATTAATTGACTTAAATGCTTCATTAATATCATAAGGATTGTTTAAGAAGTTTGTATTACAATCGTGCTCAAAAAGTAAAGTCCTAGTTCTCAATGGCTGCGCTGATAATATCCATACTTTTTCATTATTTTTTATATTTTTATTTATATCATTAGATAATTTTCCTATATTTTTAGAGTATGAATTTAATCTTTTATCGTTTAATAAAAACCTATTATCAATATTCACTTTAGATTCAAATTCATAAAATTTTATTAAATTAAAATTTTCGAGTGAATTTGATATTTCATCAAACTTTAAATGCAAATTAGGTTGGGCCTCTAAATTAATGTCATTATTTTTAAGGTTTTCATTTAATTCATACGCACAATTATCAAAATTGCTTTCTGAATCTAGATACCAATTATTTGCAAATTTTTTGCAATCTTCTAATTCATCAATTACAAGAATTGTTTCCCTATTGATAAAATCTATTATGTTTGAGGGTTCTTTTTCAATTATTCCCAAATAACGATCAAGATTATTCTTATTTGTATCTTCTGAATTAAAAATACTGTTCTTAGATAAATTATTTAACTTATCTTTTATTAGCAAATCAAATCCAGCCTGTATTATTTCAATATTATTGATACTTTCTAATGTTTTCTGTGTATGAGGATCATATTCTCTTATTTTCTCAATTACATTATCAAAAAATTCTAATCTTATAGGAAACTCATTATTGACAGGATAAATATCTATTATTTCCCCTCTCCTACTCCAGAATCCCTCTGTTGAAGTTATATTATCCTTCGTATAACCAAGCAAAGTAAGTTTATTTGCTAATTCTTGAATCTCGATTTCAAATCCTTTTTGCAAATCTAACTTGTTTTCAATTAATAAGTTTTTATTTATTAGATGCGGTTGTAGTGATCTCTCTGTTGATATAACAATATAAAGTTCATTTTTATCTTTTTTTATTAATTTCGATAAAACGGTAAGCTGACTAAATTCAATCTCTTTGGATTTATTAATTGATGAGTATGGTAGATGTTCTGTTGGAGGATAATATAAAACTGCTTTATCATTTATACTTTCAAAATAACCAATCCATTTGTAGGCAATTTCTACATTAGGACAAATTAATAATATATTTTTATCCTCTTTTTTTGCAATGCTATCTAAGATTATTGATTTTGCATATCTACTTGAACCAACAATATTTATTTCATTATTTTTGGAAATTCTTTTTATTAATTCAGAAGTAATTTGTGAGTTCGAAATATAATCAACTAAAGTATTTAAACTCATTTATAGTTATCAATCTTGATTACAAATATCCGATCCATTATATTAGATTTTATACTGATTGTGAATAATATTTGATGGATTCAGCTGCAATAAATTCTTTTATACCCACACTAGATCAGGTGGATAGTTGGTACGAAATCTTTACACTTTTACCAATTTTAATTGCTCTAGAATTATTATTATCGGCAGATAATGCTGTCGCACTAGCTTCTCTTGCTAAATCCCTCGACAGTTCAGAATTAAGGTCAAGAGCCTTAAATATTGGCATAACAATATCGTTATTATTTAGGATTATTCTGATCATATTATCGAATGTTCTTCTAAAGTTTATTCTTATTCGAGTTTTTGCTGGTTTTTATTTAATATACTTATTCTTCTCAAATGTTTTTTTAAATTCAGATGTAGAAAACACTGAAAATGGGACAGATAATAATAAAAATAATTTTAAGTTCTTAAGGGTTGTAGCGCTTCTTTCAATTACAGATTTTGCTTTTTCCATAGATAGTATCACTACTGCAGTAGCGATCAGTGATCAATACATATTAATTATATTTGGAGCAGTGATTGGAGTATTAGCCTTAAGATTTACATCAGGGATTTTTCTAAAACTTCTGGATATATTTTCTAGATTAGAAACAGCCGGTTACGTAGCAATTTTAATAGTTGGGATTAAACTTTTACTTAATACGTTAATTAAAGAATCTATTCTTCCAGACTATTATTTTTATTTTTTGATTCTTTTTGCCTTCATTTGGGGATTCTCCAAAAAAGAATCTAAAACTTAATCTGAGAGATATTCACCTACTGATGGCTTTAACTGTTGTATTAATTGCTTTTTGCTAGAAATGTTTTTGCCTTCAAGTTTTGCTTCTAACAAAATAATCGGATCAGTTTTAGTTGAAATTATTATTCCTTCATTTTCTATTACAGCAAGAATAATACCTGGTCTTGAATTTTTGCTCATGAAAAGGTATTTTTCATTTTTAATTTCATAACTACTCAGAACTTTGATTTTAAGTATTTTTAGGTTCTTGCCTCTAAAAGTTGTATTTGCTCGTGGGTGTAATCCTTTTATTTTTTGAGAAATTTCAACTGCCTCATTATCCCAATCAACTCTAAAGTCTGATTTTTCAATCATTCTTGCGTAAGTAATTTCTCTTCCAAGTGAATTTTGTTTTGTTAATTGAGAATTAGTATTTTTGCAAATATTTTCTTCGAGAAGTGATGTGGCATTCAAAAATAATTTTGCTGATAATATACTAAGTTTATCCGATAGTGTATTTAAATTATCGTCATTACCAATTTTAATTTTTTCTTCCAATAATAAGTCGCCAGTGTCTAGTCCCTCATTCATTTTCATAATTCCTACACCAGTAAATTTATCGCCATTTATTAGTGACCATTGGATTGGGGCTGCACCACGCCATCTTGGAAGTAATGAAGCATGTGCGTTCCAACATCCAAATTTTGGGATTTCCAATATCTCTTTAGGCAATATTTTTCCGTAAGCAATAACAATAAATAAATCACAAGATAGTGATTTAAGTTCATTTATAAAATGTATATTGTCCCTGATTTTTGCTGGTGTAAAAATTTTTATAGATTCTTGCTCGGCAAAGCTTTTAACAGGAGAGGATATTAATTTATTTCCCCTAGATCTTTTCTTATCGGGTTGGCTAACTACAGCAATTACCTCGTGCTTAGATTTGAAAAAAATATCAAGGCTCGGAATTGAATATTCAGGTGTTCCCCAGAATATAATTCTCACGCGTCACCAGTTATTGATAATTCATCTACCCATATATGTGGAGAAATTCCACTTGTTGTTACTTCCTGGTTTGATTCGATATTTACTATATTCTTCAAAAGATATTTGAAATCTCCGGCTACAGTTGCAGATTCTATTGAGATTTTTTTACCGTTTTTATAGAGCCATCCATCAAATGGAAGAGAGAATGAACCTTGACTTGCTCTAACACCTGCGTGGATTGCGTTTAATTCTTCAATATAAACAAATTCTCCCTCATAAGTAGAGTAATCTAATGATGTTTTTAGATCTGAGTTTTCCTCTGATTTCTCAACTACTATCCAATCAGGAGATACTGAGACTTTTGATCCTAGTCCAGCATGGCCTGTGGGGATTGTTTTAAATATTCTTGCAGTTGATTCAGAATGTATAAAATTTTTAAGTCTCCCTTTGTTAATTAAACATAGTCTTTTGGTAGGAGTTCCTTCTCCATCAAATGGTGATGAAGAAATATTCTTTTCGTGAAGACCATCATCATAAATATTAAGTGCTTCTGTAGATAGTTTCTCTCCAATAGAATTTTTATTAGATAAGCTAACTCCATCTAAAATGCTTCTAGCATTAAACATTGAACTAAATGCATTAATGATGGTTAAAAAAGACTCTGGGGAAAAACATATTAAATATTTATCAGTTTTAATAGATGAATAATTTAAATGAGAAATTGTTTTATTAGAAGCGTCTTTAATACACGACTCTATATCTATATCTTCAACTCCATATCCAAGTTTTACAGAACCTGAGCTACGAGGTTTCTTATTTTTCTCTTCTGCCCTTGCATATAAATAAAGTGCTGCTTGACTTTTGGTATAACTCCGAAAGGCACCATCACTATTCGCATAAACTCTCTCATAAAAACTCTCAGATAGACCATTATACGGAACAGATTTTATGGATTCATGGCTTTCTAATAGTTTTACTTCCGCTTCTCTTAAAAGAGTAAGTAATTTTTTTATTCCAACAGGATTTCTTTTTTTTGAGTCCTTAACTTCAATAGGATCCTTGGCTAGTGGTGAGAATTCTGTTCTTTCATTCTTGTTGCCAAAATCAGATGCTATATTTGCTTGATTTAGAGCTTTTTGTATACCAGATTCACTGATATCACTAGTTGTTGTAATACCAACTAAATTAGAATCGTTCCAAACTCTTATAGTTAAGATTTGCTTTTGTGATGCCTTAAGTTGTTTAGCCTCACCTTTATCTACTTGCACAGAATAATCATTAGAGAAACTTGCACCATAATCCCATTTTTTAAGATTTAGAGAATCTGCAGCTTCAGAGATTTGAGTTGTTATTTCTTTTGAATTCATATCCTATCTTCCGCCGACAGTGATTGAATCAACCTTAATATGAGGTTGGCCAACAGTTACGTTGACACTTCCACTGATGGATCCACAGAATCCAGGAGCTAATTCGAGGTCATTCCCGCACATAGATATTTTTGGCATAACTTCTTTAGCCTCGCCAATCAAAGTTGCTCCCTTTACTGGATTAGTTAATTTTCCATTTTTAATAAGATATCCTTCTTCTACTGCAAAATTAAATTGTCCTGTAGCACCTACACTGCCACCACCCATTGATTTGCAGTAAAGACCATCACTAATACTATTGATTAAATCCTCTTTCGAGTGCTCACCTTTAGCTATATAGGTATTTCTCATTCGCGAAGCTGCAGCAAAAGAATAATTTTGTCTTCTTCCACTTCCTGTTCTTTTATGGCCAGTTCTTAATTCACCTGCTCTGTCGGATATGAATTTTTTTAAAATTCCATTTTTTATAAGAACTGATTTTTCGGGTTCCATACCTTCATCATCTACAGATAATGAACCAAAGGATCCTTCTGAAATTCCTTCATCTATTGCTGTTACAGATTCATGTGCAATTTTTTTATTTAATTTATTCTCAAATGGTGTTGTCCCTCTCTCTATTTGAGTAGTTTCTAGTAAATGTCCACAGGCTTCGTGAAATATAACGCCACCAAATTTATTAGCCAATATAACTGGCATTTGTCCGGCATCAACGTAATCTGCATACAACATATTCATTGAACTTTCAAACACATCATTAGCTGCTTTTTCGTGATCCCATATTCTGAATTCATTAGGCATTCCTGAGGATCCAAATCTTCTACTTCCACTAGATCTATATTGAGCATCATTAGCAATTACATTAAGCCCAACTGTTTGATGCAACCTAATATCAGAGGCATAGGTCCCATCGCTGGAGGCTATGATTACTTCTTGCAGATTTCTTGAGTAACTCCCTTTTCTAGTTATTACTTTATTATTTTTTTTAAGAGACTTTGTGCTGACTAATAGTTTTTCACTTATCTCATGAATCGATGGAACTTCGTCAATCCACGTTTTCTTGGCTAAACCATAGTCCCTAAGTTTATTTAATCCGTTAAATACTTTTCTATTTCTGTTATCTCTAATGTCTAACATCTCGATAGCTTGAGATACAGATCTCATCAAGCCCTCTTTTGTTAAATCGTTTGTACTTACAAATCCATCCTTTTTGTTTTTGAAGATTCTAATCCCAGCTCCCCTTCCAAATGATGGACTTACACTTGTAATAAAATCCTCTTCAGCTAGTACGCTTGAGTTGTCAGTATTCTCTATAAATATTTCTACAAAATCGGCTCCAAGACTTATGCCATAGAAAATAATTTCTTCTAAAAAATCTTTATTGCAACTACCAAAAACGATTTGATTTAATTTGATTTGTGAAGAAAGCATATGAGTCTATAAATCTTCTCTATACACAAGATTATCTAATCGAAGGTTGGAAATCTTTGCTATCAAGAGGTTTTAATAAGTATAGTCTTAATAACTGGTAACCGTTTGATAAATATTTAGGTAATTTTTTAAAAGTTTTTGATATTTTATTTCCATCACTTTTTGCAATATCGGAAAGAACCTTATTATTGTCGACTATTTTATCTAATCTTCCGTAAAAAGATTTATCATAAACGTCTAGTACGACAGGAAAAACTCTTGCAGAAGTTTCGTTTGTTTTATTAATAACATATTGGTCGTAATCTTTAGCATCCAATCCTAAAGAAGTGTAGAAATCTTTTTTGATTCCCAAATCCCTTGCATACATAGTTGCAAATACAGCAAGTAAGAAAAACCTTGACCACAACTTAGATGTTAATGGAAGATTGTTCAAAAAGTATCTAAATCTATGGAAATAGTCAAATAGTGGATGTGTAAAGGTGGAGCCTCCAATGGTAATTTTTTGACTTAACGATTTAACAGTTCGAGGTTGTGCTTTCATTAATGCGTCAAAGAAATCACCGTGTCTATTTTCATCTTGACACCAATTCTCAAAGTAATTAAATAGTGGAAAAATCTTGCTATCTGGATTTTTTTCGAGATGTCTATAGATTGCTATGTATCTCCAATAGCCTATTTTTTCAGATAAATAGGTAGCATAAAAAATACTCCTTGGTGGAAAATAAGTATAATCTTTATTTGCCGTTAAAAAACCTAAATCTAACTGTAACCCGAAGTCACTCATTGATTTATTCAAGAAACCTGCATGTCTAGCTTCGTCTCTAGCCATATGAGCAAAACATTCTGCTAGAAGGGGGTTTTTGTCCTTAATCCTTCTGCTAAGCTCTTTGTAAAGTAAAAAACCTGAGAATTCAGAGGTACAACTTCCCTCAAGAAAATCAATAAAAAGCTCTCTTGTCTCAGGATCTAATTTTTCTGCAGCTCCTTCAAATTCACTATTTCTTACAAAGTGATGTCTGTTGTAATCTTTCCTAAATTCCTCACATATAGCTTCTAATTCCTCTTCGTTTATTGATAAATCCATATTTTCCATTGCTTCAAAGTCTGTTGTATAGAATCTTGGAGACAATATTGTTTCTTTTGCTGGTACTTTTCCATTGTTAAGATCTTTTTTATTTTTTGATTCAACAGTTGATTGAGTCATCTTTTATTTAACTTGTTAATACTATTATTTACTATGATTCGTATTTTCGAGGGAAAAGTTAACTTGGTGTTATTGTTTGTCTAATTAACTCCTATTAACTTTTGTCCATTCAATCTTTGAAGTACTCTTGAAATAATTAATTTAAGTGTAATTCTTTTTTCGTCAATAAGAAAAGATTCAATGATGCTTGGTTTTTGATTAGGCTTGGATAAAGAAATACTCTTTAATGAACTAATGTCATCTTTTTCAAAAGATAGCCAGAAGTTACATGTATTTTTAATTTCACAATTTATTACCCAACATTTGTCACCAGCAATAGGTCTAGTGGTATTTGTAAGATTAATATTGTTTATTTCTAATCCTCTTTGATTTACTTCCTCTATTAAGGCAGGTATTAAATGAATGTTGATAAATTCTTCGAAAGGCTTTTTCTCTATTGGGAGTTCTTTTTTTGGTTTAGAAATAGTTTTAGTAGTTGAATCATTTTCATTTTTGATTTCAACTTTAGGAGCAGAATTTATTTGAGGTTTAGCATTATTCGCATCAATATTGTTATCTTTTTCTGATGAAATATTTTTTATTACTTCGGATTTACTTTTATCGGAGTTGTCAGATATTTCACTACTAACTTCATCATTTAGCTCTAAATTTTCTTCCATAAAAAATGACTATTTAGAGACATTATAAATTAAAAAAACCATTTTATATAATTTAAATTATCTTTATTTCTACCAATCATTATTCTCATTATCCCAGTCATCATTGTTGAAAGGAATATTTGAATAATTTTGATCTCTCCGCAAATTATTTTCTTCTGTATTTTTAACTACTCTATAATTAACAGATATTGTTGGTTGAGCATCTCTAATATCCCTTTGTGGTGGCATCTCAACATTAGATTTAATATCTTCAGTATTATCTAGAGGTTCATTATTATCTATAGGTTCATTATTTTCTTCTAAATTTTCAAAGTTATTTTTTTTATAACTAATAGTTGTATTTAATAACGAGCTTATAAATAAACCAGAAAAAAATGAAATGCTGATCAATTTACCTATACTTACTTCTCTGACAGTCCATTTAAAGTATTTAAATGAGGTTTTATGATTGTTATTTATAAATAACATTGTTTGAAGAATTATTATTAAAAAAAAGGTTAATAATAAAAAATTTTTTTTTAAATTCATTCTAAAAAGTAGTATTCATTTCATTTATTTGGGTTTAATATTTCCATAATATATACTTGAGAATTTATTTAATTTAACTCTAAATCAATTTGATATTTGAGAATATCAACTTTTATAATTTTTACTTCTATTTTATCTCCAATTTTATATGATTTCTTAGACTTCCTTCCAATTAATAAATTTTGTCTTGACCTGTATTCATACCAATCATTATTAAGAGTGCTGACATGAACTAAACCTTCTACATTTAATTCTGATATCTCAACAAAAAAACCATAACTTTGAACTGACAAAATAAAGCCACTATATGTATTGCCTAATAATTCTTCAGCCTTCCTTACTTTCTTAATACTTATCATATTAGATTTATATTGCTTAACTTTGTATTTATATTCATTGATTTTGTCTATTACAAACTTGTTAAATAAAGTATCTATATTCTTGGAAATTGAGGAATTAAATATATCCCAATTTACAAATTCCAAAGATTTACTTTCCGCTATATCTATTTCATTAATATTATTTTTTTTTGATTTTTTCCCATTTATTATCATATTAAAAATACAGTATTGGTTTATAAGATTAATGAAGTCATAGCAAGGAATTGTCCACGGAGAAATAAATAGTTTTTCTGGTTCATCATTATTTGAAACTTTAGAGATCAGGCTTATTTCATTTTCCTTTAATTCATTAATTATGAGTTTATATAAGATTCTTCTTTTATTATCTTCGCTGCATAACTTAATTACTTGATTAAATGGTAAATTGCCATCTTCATTTAGCTGAATATCACTATCGATAAATTCTGAATATTTGATGATTTCATTAGCGTTAATATCATCTAATCCCTTAATGATATATCCTGCACTTTTTAATCCAAATTGATTTGAATGCTTGAACCATATTAAATTCGCTTCATGTATTATAGGTGAAAGGTATGTTTGGCAATCTTCTTTATTTAGTGGCTCAAAGTATCCTTTTGAATTTTCAGCTGGATTGTGAATATAAAATTCATTTAATGACTCTATTTTATTAAGTAGCGATGGAATTTCAAATTTACCTTCCAAGAGATGTCTTTGCCTGAATAAACTTGAAATTTCGAGTATTTTATCTAAATCATCGATATATTCTTTTATAGGTTTTAATAACCTTGAGGTTATTCTAGTTTTACTTTTTCTAGATAAAAGCGCGTCAGTATGATCACTTCCAACAATAAGGGAGCATTTTACTAAAGTAAGATGAAATGACCATTCAGTTATTTCATTTTCACTATTTAAATGCAAACAAAGGCTTATTGCTTCATTCTTTTTGCCTAATTTAAACTCAGAATCATTTCTTATGGCCTCGCTTAGGTAGTCTTGCCAATTATTTAAAAAAGGTAATGATTCAAGACCATTAAAGAACATTTCTAAGGATTTTTTACTATTTAGTTCTATTCTTTCTGCAATATTATTTGTATGTAACCATAATTTAGTACTTTTATTTTTTTCCTTCTCTATTTGAATCATTGGGAGCATTGGAGAATTTTCAGCAGCCCAACTTTTGAACAAATAAGAATTTTTATTTGACAAATCTATTCTTTCTCTTTTTTCGATCTTTTTAGATTCAATAAGATTTTGATTGCCTAAGTTGAAGAGATTGCTTTTAGATAAGACAAAATCTGTATCTAATTCCTCATTATTACTTAGTGGTAGTTCTTGTATAACATGACCTAATCCTTCGTCTTGACCGATGGGAAATCTGTCAATCTCAACTTTAACTATATTCTTATTTTCTGGGTTATAGGTGTATTTCTTATCCTCTTTAGGTAATTTTATTTTAGATAGAATCCTATCATCTATAGGTACGGCATATATATCATCTTCTATTATTTCAACTTTAGAAAGAAGTATTTGATTTGATCTTTCAAGAATACAATCAACTATTCCCTCTGGTGATCTTCTTCTATAACCCTCTTTTATTATTCTTACTAAAACTTTATCTCCATTCCATGCATAATTAAGTAGATTTTCTTTAATGTATATATCTTCTTTATTTTTTTCTCTTACGGCAAAGCAATATCCTTTGCTACTACACCTTATTTTAGCGACAATGTGATCACTAACATTTATGCAGGTATATTCATTTTCTTCGTTTTTATTTATTATTTCAAGTTTTTCAAGAGCCGTTAAAGCAATATCTAATTTATCCTTATCAGATTTTTTTGTTATTTTTAATGATCTGCATAATTTTTTATATTCTAATCCTTCTGACTGATTCAAATTATCAATTATCGATGATGTTGTGAACATGGTTTGAAGGAATGATTATAAATTTATTTGGTTATATACTTCATTATTACACCTTTTATCCAAGCTTAAAACTAATTATTTTCGTTACCGTTTTTTCCTTCTTCTTTGATAGTAAATGAATTTATTAATAGTCTGGTACCAATAATCAAAAATGTTATTGAGGCTATTGATTTAAGAACTACTCCGGGTAAAAAACTTGAAATAGAACCACCTGTCAGAGCTCCTAGTAAACTTGCAAAAACAAGTGCAGAAGAAGATCCTAAAAAAACTGCCCATGGTTTATTTGAAGTGCCGCTTATAGTTAATGTAGCTAGTTGGGTTTTGTCACCTAATTCAGCTACAAATACGGCTATAAAGGTGGATATCAATAAACTTAAAACCATTTATAAATAATTTTTGAAAGTGTCATATGCTAAAAATACACTTATTACTATCATCAAAAATCCAGTAAACAAGGAAAATCTGCTTGGAGATATTTTTTGGGATAACCATTTACCAATAAGAACCCCAACAACGCTTGAGCTTATTAAAGCTAAAGAACTTCCAAGAAAAACAATTATTGGCTTACCAGATTCAGCAGAAAGCATGAGAGTAGCTATCTGTGTTTTATCTCCGAGTTCAGCAATAAAAATCGTTGTAAAAGTCGTAATAAAAATAGATAAGAAACTTTTTTCAATATTATTCTCTTTTTTTTCTAATCTACTATTCATTTTCCTAACACTGCTTTTTTGAAGTTTTTCATCTCTTTACTTTCGTATCCATAATTTGATGAAATATGTTGTTTGCAACAATCTATCAGAAATTTATCACCTGCTTTGAAATATCCTTTAAATGCGGTTGAAAATTCACTTACACGGCAGAAATAAGGTCTACTTTCGTAAATTAAGCATTTTTTATTTTCTCTATCTAGATTTTTACACCAGCCATCTTCAGCAGTCATTGAATTTATTAAATCGATATCTTCTTTTTTAAGTTTGTTGGCTAGATCACTTCTTTCGTTCAAGTCGAATTTACAACAAGCCCCACAATTTGTTACACATGTCCATGATTTCATAATTTAATTCAATCTTGTAACGTATTAGTACAGTTCAATCATTTATTTGTAAAAATAGTATCACAAAACATAATCATTATCATGGCAACACTTATTCCTTTAGCTGTAGTTGCGCTAGCAGGACCAGCAATAATAGCTCTTGTATTTTACCGTAAATAAAAAATAAATACTTTTTGGTGACTTATCTTGAGGGTGTTTATTGGGATTTAGACGGTACTATCGCAAATACTGAATTAGAGGCTCATTTACCTGCTTTTAATAATGCCTTTAAAGAACTAGGTATTGATTGGATTTGGGACATTAAAACATATATCGAGCTTTTGAAGATAAATGGAGGGAAAAATAGGTTAACTTACTATTCAAAATTGAATAATGATGATTTTTCAGATTCTTTTATTTACAAAATTCATGAAAGAAAACAGTTTCATTACTTAGAATCTATAAAAAAAAATTATGTTAATTTAAAAACTGGTGTTTTTAGGTTAATAAATGAATTACATAGAAAAAAAGTAAGACAATTTATTGTTACTTCAAGTTCTAGAAGCCAAGTTAATTTACTCGTTGAATATCTTTTTAATGGCTTCAATCCTTTTGAGTTCATTATTTCAAGTGAGGACGTTGAATTAAAGAAACCAAATCCATTACCTTATTTAAAGGCAATTAAATTAAGTGGTATAGAAAAAAATAACTCAATAGTTTTCGAAGACTCTATTCCTGGATTGCAAGCTTCCCTAGCAGCTAACTTGCCTACAATTTTTGTTCCTTCTAATATCCCAATAGTTCTTGATGAAAATATTAAATTAAATTGTATTTTAGATTCCCTAGGCGATGAGGATAAAGTGGCAAATGTTGTTAGAGGCCCTAAACTAAAAAAATCTTACGTTGACTATAACTTCCTAAGTGATTATTTAATGACAGTGAGCGATGCAAAAAACTAATTTTTCAAGGATTATCTATCAATTAAATAATTTATTATTTGGTTTTTTGAGTGATACTTGGAGGTCAAAATCTATTAGTCTAATTTCTGTTTTGACAGGTTATTTTTTGTTCGCAAATTTTGCTACAAAATTTATATCTGAAGGTAAAAATGAGTTAATTATGGTTCCAATAATTATAATATTTATCGAAATTATTATAAGAATAAAGCCTTCATCAAGTTCAAAATTTTATGATCTATGGTCAGTAGTTGATAAATTAAGAATAGGTGCAATCTACGCTGTTATACTTGAGGCATTTAAATTAGGATCTTAAATACTATTCTTCTTCTTCTTCTATAGGGTAGACAAATCCTTGAGCTTTACCAGTTAAAACTGATTTACCTAAAGATATAGCTTTTTGAGCTGCTATTGCTGCTTTCCCTTTCCAGACAGCGTGCCTTTGGTTCCTTTTGCTCTTTGATTTTTTCTTCTTTGGTACAGCCATTCTGTTTCTTTATTTCCATATTATAATATAACCTTTAACTGGTTATCTCCAAAACTTTTGACTATATTTTGTTTATATACGTCAATTTTTTAAATAAGCATATATGCTTTATTAATCACTTATAAAGATTAGTGTTTAGATCAAAATTCTCATATTCAAATTCTAAATCAAGTTATTCGGATCTTCTAGAGGATATAGAGGCGGGAAAAATAGAATCAATATTTTTTTATCCTAGACAGAGAGAGATTGATGTTCTTTATAAAAATGGCAATAAATTCAAAGTACCTATCCTCTACAATGACCAATTAATCCTTGAAAAGGCTACTGAAAATAAAATAGATCTTACAGTTAATAATAGTAGAAAAGAAGCATCAGCTGCTAATTCGTTTGCTTCAATCAGTCTTTTCCTGATTTTTATATTAGCTATAGTCCTAATCTTAAGGAGTACATCAAAATTGGCTTCAAGAGCCTTGGGTTTTACCAAAAATAAAGCTAAATTTGTAACTATTGATGATGTAGATACGAGATTCGATGATGTGGCTGGTGTTCCTGAAGCCGCTGAGGAATTAAAAGAGGTAATAACTTTTTTGAAAGAACCAAAAAAATTTGAAAATCTAGGAGCAAAAGCTCCTAAAGGAGTACTTTTAATCGGCCCTCCTGGAACAGGTAAAACATTATTGGCTAAAGCAATTGCCGGTGAGTCAGGAGTCCCTTTTCTCTCAATATCGGCATCTGAGTTCGTAGAACTTTTTGTTGGTGTTGGGGCAAGCAGAGTCCGGGAGCTATTTTTTAAGGCTAAGGAAAAATCTCCTTGCATAATTTTTATTGACGAAATTGATTCTATTGGTAGGCAAAGAGGGTCTGGGATCGGAGGTGGAAATGATGAAAGAGAACAAACCCTTAATCAGCTTCTAACTGAATTAGATGGTTTTGCTGATAATTCAGGGATTATTGTTTTAGCTGCCACAAATAGACCAGATATTTTGGATGCAGCATTATTAAGACCAGGAAGATTTGATAGAAAAATAGAAGTAATGCTCCCTGATTTAGATGGAAGAAAAAAAATTCTTTCAGTTCATTCACTTTCAAAACCACTTTCAAGCGAAGTTGACTTGGGATATTGGGCTTCTAGAACTGTTGGATTTTCTGGGGCAGATCTTGCAAATTTGATGAACGAAAGTGCTATTCACTGTGCAAGAGAAGAGTCTAAATTAATCAGTGATCTTCATATAGAAAATGCCCTCGATAAAATTACAATTGGGCTAAGAAGTTCTTTAATAACTTCTCCAAATATGAAGAAAATTATTGCTTATAACGAAGTGGGCAGAGCAATTGTATCTGCCGTGAGAAATGGGATTGAATCAGTTGATAAAATTACAATTTTACCCAGATCTGGATCTATAGGTGGATATACTAAAATTTCCCCTAACGAGGAAGTAATTTCTAGTGGCTTAATTTCAAAAAAATTATTATTT